>CABUMZ010000089.1 GCA_902492825.1 uncultured Collinsella sp. | reverse complement strand
AGCTCGGCGAGACCCCGCAGCGTCAACGCGTCATCGACCGTCAGGCTATGGCCGACCAGCGCCGCAAGTGCCTCGGCATCGTCGCCGGTAATGACGATGGGCACATCACCCTCCCCCGCGGCCTTGGTCGCGCGCATCTCGGCAAGCACCATGTCGAGCATGCCATCGATGCGGGCCACCTCGCCCAGAACCACGCCCGAGCGCATGGCCTCGCGCGTGTTGCGGCCGATGACGTGTGTCGGCGCCGAGGGCTCGACCTGAGGCAGGCGCGCTGCTGCCGCCGAAAGCGAGCGGGCGCCGAGCGCCAGCCCCGGCGCGATAACGCCGCCGACAAAGGTACCGTGCGCGTCGATGACCTCGATATTGGTCGTCGTGCCCAGGTCAATCACGATGCACGGCGAGCCGTAGACGACGCGGGCCGCCACGGCATCGGCGATGCGGTCGGGACCGATCTCGGCCGGGTCGTCGTAGTGCACGGGCATGCCGGTCTTAAGTCCCGGCCCCACCGTGAGCACGCGCCCCGAGCAGGTACGGGAAAGCGCTTCCTTCCACGGGCGCTCGAGCGCCGGGACCACGCAGCTCAGCACAGCAGCCGCGGGCACAAGCGCACCCGGCATGCCCGCATCGGCCGCCAGTGCGGCCATGACCTGCACGAGACGCATGCGCGCCTCGTCTGCTGTGATGCTCGACGGCGTGGTGATCTCGCACGTCGCAAGCGGACATTCCTGCGCCGCGGCCGAATCCTCTGCAAACAGGCCAAAGCGAATGAACGTGTTGCCCACGTCGACCGTCAATATATATGCGCACCCATTAAGCATCGTCGGCGCTCCTTTCGTCTGCCCAGCAGTATATCCCTCCGGCAAACAGGGGTAGCTAAAATAGCCCCGTCCCAAAATGACTAGCTTGCGGCTATACTGGTGCGCGGTCGTTTGCGAGCTCACGCGGCGACCCTTGGTAACCCGACTTCCCGCGCCGTATCCGTAACGGCGCTCCCGGGGGAAGCGGATATACGCAAAGGAGTTCTATATGAGCAATCCCTCGAACCGTGCTTCGATGCGCGGGCAACTCACGCTGCGCGGCGTCGTCATCGGCGTCCTTGGCTGCGTGATCATCACGGCAAGCTCGGCCTACACGGCCCTCAAGATGGGCGCCCTCCCCTGGCCGATCATTTTCGCTGCCGTCATCTCGCTGTTCTTCCTGAAGCTCATGGGCAACGCCAGCCTCAACGAGGCCAACGTCACCCACACCATCATGTCCGCAGGCGCCATGGTCGCCGGCGGTCTGGCGTTTACCATCCCGGGCGCCTGGATGCTGGGCTATGCCGACCAGATCAGCTGGCTCGACATGTTTATCGTGGCACTCGCTGGCACCATCCTGGGCCTGTTGGCCACGGCACTCATCCACCGTCACTTTATCGTGGACGCCGCACTTGAGTTCCCCACCGGCAACGCCGCGGCTCAGACCCTGCGTGCGACCGAGGCCGGCGGCAAGACCGGCAAGCAGCTCTTTGGCTCCATGGCCATCGCCGGCATCTACAGCGTGCTGCGCGACGCCCTGGGCGTGGTGCCCAGTATGCTGTGCACGCTCAACATCCCCGGCGTGACCTTTGCCATCTACAACTCGCCCATGCTGCTCTCCGTCGGCTTCCTCGTGGGCTTCGCCCCGGTCGCGTTCTGGTTTGCCGGCGCGCTGCTGGGCAATTTTGGCATCATTGTCGGCGGCACCGCTGCCGGTCTGTTCGATGTTGTGACCGCGCAGGGTATCGTCAAGTCCCTGGGTATGGGCCTCATGATGGGCTTTGGCGTCGCCGTCGTCCTTAAGGACATCCTTCCGCAGGTCGCCGGTATCGTCCGCGGCCTCGCCGCCGACAGCTCCACCGACACCGACGAGCAGTCGCTCATCTCGGGCTCCCTTAAGCTCGACGCCGGTATCATCGGCCTGGGCGCTGCCGCCATCGCCGTAATCATCGCCATCGTGCTCGACCTTGGCCCCGTTCCGGCCGTCATCGTCACGCTGTTCACCTTTGTCACCACCATCATGAGTGCACAGAGCTGCGGCCAGACGGGTATCGACCCCATGGAGATCTTCGGCCTCATCGTCATGCTCATCGTGGCGGCCTTTGCACAGATCGCCCAGGTCAAGCTGTTCTTTATCGCCGGCATCGTGGCCGTGGCGTGCGGCCTTGCGGGCGACGTCATGAACGACTTTAAGGCCGGCGCCGTGCTGGGCACCAACCCGCGCGCACAGTGGGTTGGCCAGGCCATCGGCGGCATCGTGGGCGCCCTGGTCGCCGCCGCCGTCATGGTCGCGCTCGTCACCGCCTATGGTCCGGACGCCTTCGGCCCCGACAAGAGCTTTGTTGCCGCGCAGGCAAGCGTGGTCGCCACCATGGTCTCGGGCATCCCGAGCGTGCCGTGGTTCGCAGGCGGCTTTATCGCCGGCATCGTCATGTACTGGCTCGGCATTCCGGCCATGATGATCGGCCTGGGCGTGTACCTGCCGTTCTATATGTCGCTCACGGCTTTCCTGGGCTCCTGCGTTAAACTCGTCTACGACAAGTGGGCCGCTCACCGCGACGCCGAGGCCGGTCTTTCGGACGAGGAGAAGGCCGCCAAGGATGCCGCCTTCCAGGAGCAGGGCCTGGTCGTTGCCAGCGGCCTGCTGGGCGGCGAGTCCATCGTCGGCGTTATCCTGGCGTTTGTCTCCGTTGGCTTGAGCCTGCTGGGATAAACCCAATAACAACGCACCCGTGCAGAGCGCGGGGTCGGAGACCATCCGGCCCCGCGCTTTTTTGTCTATTTGACTCTTATGATCCTCACGGCGTTTTTAGTCATGCCGATTGGCCTGACTTCCAGGTCAACAAACCCTGTCTGACACCTCGCTCAACGCGGTGTAGAGTAAAGACGACGGGCGGGATACGCGGCACGTGCCAGAACGAGGTGGACATGGAACTCGATAAACAACAGCTCAAGCGACTGCGCGAGCGCCATCATCGGCGCCATGGCATCCGCCCCGCCCACAGCGAGGCCATGGAGAACGCAAGCCGCTTTCTAAAGCGGGCATTCAACATTCGCGAGGGACGCGCGCCCTATCACGTGATTCGCAAGCGCTTTGTAAACGGGGCGCGCCTGACTGGCTCACACTTATGCATCTTGATCATTGCCATGTTGATCGCGAGCATCGGCCTCGATATCGACTCGGATATCGCCATTGTAGGCGCCATGCTCATCTGCCCGCTCATGGGCTCGGTCCTTGCCATGGCATACGGCATCGCCACGCTCGACCGCGAGATTACCGTCGAAGCCGTCGCGGGCTTGGCTCTACAGATGGCCTTTTGCCTGGTCACGTCCACGCTGTATTTTAAGCTCTCGCCCCTTGGCACCGCCACGGCCGCCATCGTCGACAACTCGACGCCCACCGTGTGGGACCTTGCCGTCGCGCTCGCGGGCGGCTTTGCGGGTGGCCTGGGCAACTCGCGCGACCAGGAACCCGCCACGCTCATCGCCGGGGTGGCTGTGGCGACCGCGCTCATGCCGCCCCTGTGCGCGGCGGGCTATGGCATCGCCATCGCAAGCGGGTCACTGTTTCTCTCGGCGCTTTACGAGTTTGGCATCAACGTGGTCTTTATCGCACTCGCGGCCGAAGCCGTTCTGCTTCTTCTGCGCGTGCCGCTCAAGCGCGACCTCAACGGCGACGGCATTGTGACTGCCGAGGAAGATGCCGAGGTCGACGAGCTATCACGCAAGGTGCGCCGCCGCATCATTGTGGGCACGGTAGTCTTTGCCATCCCCTGCATCGTCATGACGGCGGGGTCTATTGGCTCGGCGCAGTCCGGCGTGCAGGACGGCTACGGCGTCACCGAAACCACGCGCGAGCTTGCCGCGGTGCTGCCAGGCTTTAGGGATTACACCGTCGCCGTCGAAACCTCGGCCACCGAAGGCGATGAGGAAGGCATCGTCGAGCGCGAGATTGTCGCCCATGTGACGACAGGCGAGACGCTTGGGGCACACGACCGTCACATCGCCCGCAAGCTCATCGACCTCAATGTGCCCGAGCTCGATCGCGTGGAGTTCGATGTGAAGTGATGCCGGCGCGGGATGAATGCTCACACAGACGCAAGTTATGACGAGGCGCAGACGCAATACGGACACGAGCAAATAGCGGGGTGCAGTTCATACCCGCGCCCCGCTCGCTGTTTTATTGCCGTGAATCAACTGTCCAGATCGACATCGCCCGACTCCACCGTAAACGCAGGTTTGGTGCTCACCAGATAAAATCGGGTCACTTCGCCATCTCTAAATAGATAGAGCTGGCCCTGCTCGCGTCGGCGTGACATATACGCGACGTGGACCGTCCCGAATTCTTCGCCGTTTTCCTTCTTTAATATCAGGATGTTGGGGTCATCCGTACGCTTAAACCGCCCGTCTGTGCAGATTCCGTCTTGATCGACCAGCTGCCATCGACAGTTGTCCTCCTCAAGAAAAGCCAGGGTTTCCCGACTCGTTTTGTCATCCCGATAGAAACCATCAATGGCAAACCCTTCGGAAGCGCATTCCTGCATGTAGGACGTTTCTCGGCTTATAGCAAACAGCCCTGTAGCGCCCAGGAGCACAGCCAGGCAGACCACTGCAAGGGTTATCGAAATAGCACGGCGACCCATGTTAGCCCAACCGATAGTTGTTTAACGGAGCGCGAAACATACCTGGAACCTCCGATATCAGGGGGAACGTCGCCAGCAGGCTGGCGACAACTATATGCTTCTGACATCAAACCATATGGCTGCCACTCGCGGAGGGGGCATCGGCGAACGGCGTGTTTTCATACTCCATTGGTCAACCCTAAGCGCGGCCCTACAGGTCGCACTTGTACACGCGGTAGATGTACTTTTCGGCTTCCATCTCGTAGGTGGCGATGGGCAGTCCGTAGCGGTCGTACTCGATAAAGGTCTTGGCCATGCCCGATGCCACGAGCATGCTGTTCGAATTGCCGACGCGCTGCGCACTGCTGACGTAGCCCGAGAACGGCACCGCGATCTGGTCTTCGAGCTCGTAGGTGCACGCCACCTCATCCACCGTAAAGATGCGTCCAAACGAATGCGTGCCGCGGCTGTAGTCGGTCACCACCCCGGCGCCCAGCTGGCCCCAGTCGAACTTGGGATAGCTTTCGGCCGCACCAAAGTTGTTGTCGTACAGCAGCACCTGGTAGCGACCGGTCGTTGCCGTGTCAGAACTCGGCAGATACGTCACGCTGTGCTGGCCTGCATTGAGCGAGAAATCGCCCTGGGCTTGCAGCAGCTTGTCCTCAAAGCCCGAGCCGGCCCATTGCCACTCCTTTCTATTTCTGGGTCCATCTTCTCACTGCTGGCGACCAAAAATGATCCGTTTTCCTCCGTCCCCGAGGGATCATTGTTAGTACTTGAAGAAGCCCTCGCCCGAGCTTTCGCCCAGCTTGCCTTCGTCGAGCATCTGCTTGAGGACGGATGCCATGGCCTTAAAGTTGTAGGGCATCATCATCTTTTTGAGCAGCGGGCTCACCAGGCCCGGGACCTTCTGATACTGCATGACGATGTTGTAGGCCGTCTGGATGCCCACCGTGTCGAATACGCGGAACGGGCCCTTGGGAGCGCCGGTGCCGCGCGTCCATGCGAGGTCGATGCTCTTGGGGTCACTCACGCCCGAGACATACAGGTCAAGGCCCGAGAGCAGCCACGGCACCAGCATAGAGTTGAGCAGGTAACCGTTCTTTTCCTTGTTGACGGGAAGTGCCAGCATGCGAATGTCGTTGGCGAAGTCGACGAGCTCGTCGAAATAGCGCTTGTCGGTCTGGTCCTGGGCCATGACCTCGGTCATGTTGTTCTTCCAGATGGAGTTGGCAAAGTGCAGCGACAGGTACTTCTCGGGGCGACCAGTGTACTTGGCAAAGGTGCTCGGCAGCAGCGTAGAGGAGTTCGTCACGATGACGGTCTTTTGCGGCAGAACCGGGGCGAGCTTCTTGTAGAAGTCGATCTTTGCCTGTGTGTCCTCGGCCATAGACTCGATGACCAAGTCGGCGTCGGCAACGGCCTTGGCGAGGTCGAGCTCCAGCTTGAGTGTGGAGTAGGCACGCTCAACGGCGGCGAGCGCCGCCTCCCTGTCGAAGGTCTGGTCGCTATCGGCGATACCGGCACACCACTCGCCCGTACCGTCCGCCATACCCTCGATTGCCGCGATGTACTCCTCGCGCACATGATCGATCTTGGGCTGGGTGCGGCCGATGCTGCCCTCGCTGCGCAGCCAAATCGTTACATCAAAGCCGCAGTAGGCAGCCTGAAAGGCAATCTGGCTTCCTAACACGCCGCCGCCGGCAACACAAACGGTCTTGTAGCTCATAGGAACAGTCCTCTCTTACGTAATTCCATAGATGTGTATTTATTCAACCGTAAGGGGACTGCACGCTGGGGGTGGGTTCTATAAACGGACGGTAATTTGCGGCGAACGGCTACATCTGTTCATTAACTCTCGATTTTGAGGGCATTTTTTGACGCTGCTGAACCGCTGTTTTCGGAAGTGCGGGGAAAAATCGGGATTCGCCGACCAGACCGGCTTTTTTTACAACAAAACCGCAGGTCGTGAGAGTCTAAAAAGGCGGTGTGCTCAGGAGGTTCGCGTTTTTTCCCGCACTTCCGAAATTCGAGTGCACAGAAGGCTGCGACAAAACGATTTACGCAACATATGTCCAGCAAAAACGGCCGGTAGCCGGTACGGCTACCGCCCGTTTGTCTCATATCTAGCCCAAAGCAGGCCAGTTACTTCTTAATGCCGCGTCCCAGGCGCTCAGCGACCGACGCCACGGCACTCTCGTCGACCGAGCCGCAGCTCACGCAGCCATCGTGGGCACGCATCTGGCCGGTGACCTCGTCCATCGCGAGCGGCGCCACCTTCTCGAGCTTAAAGCCCTTGCCGGCGCGCATGTTTTCCTTGGCCACGCTGATCATGAGCTTAATGCGGTTGAGCTGGTTGACCTCGGACGCACCGGGGTCGTAGTCCACCGCGACAATGTTGCTCTCGGGATGCTGGCGGCGCAGCTCCTTGATCACGGCCTTACCCACTACGTGGTTGGGCAGGCACGCAAAGGGCTGCGTGCAGATAATGTTGGGTGCGCCGTGGTCGATCAGGTCGAGCATCTCGGCCGTGAGCAGCCAGCCTTCGCCCATGTTGTTGCACACCGAAAGCACCGTACGAGCCTTGTCCGCCATGGTGCCAATGCGCTCGGGCGCCTCGAAGCGGCGGGACTTCTCGAGCATCTCCTCCACCGGCGTGCGCATCCAGTCCACCAGCTTAATGAGCGCCTGCATACCAGCGCGCGTGGTAGCGGAGCTTCCCAACTCGTCCTTCTGCAGCTCGGCGTTGCTCATGGAGTACAGGAAGAAGTCGAGTAGGCCCGGTACCACGGCCTCGCAGCCCTCGCGCTCAATGACATCGACCACGTGGTTGTTGGCCGTGGGATGGAACTTGACCAGGATCTCGCCAACCACGCCCACGCGCGGCTTGGTACCCTCGCCCACAAGCGGCATGGTGTCGAACGCGCGGATGGCCTCGCGGCACAACTTGGTGTAGTTGTGCCTGTTGAACTTAGGCGCCAGCTTGCGGGCGCGCGCCATGTACTCCTCGTAGAGTGCGTTGGCGGCACCGGGCGTGGCCTCGTACGGGCGGCAACGATAGAGCATCTGCATCATGACGTCACCAAAGAGCACTGCGTAGACTGCCTGCTTAAGCAGTGCCGGCGTAATCTTAAAGCCGGGGTTGTCCTCGCCGAGCGCCACGGCCGAAAGCGAGATCACCGGGATCTCGGGGTGGCCGCTCTCGCGCAGGGCCTTGCGGATGAGTGCGATGTAGTTGGTGGCACGGCAGCCGCCGCCGGTCTGGCTGATAACCACGGCCGTCTTGGACAGGTCGTACCGACCGCTCTCGATGGCCTCCATAATCTGGCCCGTCACCAGGATCGACGGATAGCAAATGTCATTGTTCACGTAGCGCAGGCCAGCCTCGACGGCATCGTGGTCGGTCGAGGGCAGCAGCTCCAAGTTGTAGCCGGCACCGCGGAACACCTCTTTGACCAGGTCAAAGTGAATCGGCGCCATCTGCGGGCACAGGATGGTGTAGCCCTCCTCGCGCATCTGCTCGGTAAAGGGCACCTTGGGCCACGCGGTCGAAGCACTCTCACGCTGCGCCTCAAACGTGTACTTGCGGCTCGCGAACGCG
>CABUMZ010000088.1 GCA_902492825.1 uncultured Collinsella sp. | reverse complement strand
TGGCCCGTTCGTCTAGCGGTTTAGGACGCCGCCCTCTCAAGGCGGAGATCACCAGTTCGAATCTGGTACGGGCTACCACGCATCTGATACCCGGTCTTCCTATGGAAGGCCGGGTTTTTTATTTTCAAACAACCGTCTGCAATTCCCGTTTGAACCAGAGCTTTGCGTTCTGCCTATGGCCCTTACGGGTACAATATCCAAGATATTTTGACTGTTAGAAGGAGTCTCATGACGGAGTCCTCTCAGCATACGTCTAAGCCCCAGGTCGAGGTTGAGGCCTCGGGCGGAGATGACAATAAGAGCGCACGCCGCGGCGCCATCTTTATCGGCGTCGTGCTGGTAGGTTATATCGTCTATCTGGTGGTAACCGGGCAGATGGGGCAGTTCTGGGCCGCTATGTCGAGCGTCCAGGCTTCATGGCTCGTTGTCGCGTGTCTTTGCATGTTCATGTACCTGTTCTTTGGCATTGTGGCCTATGCGATCGCCGTCTGGCTCGATCCCAATTCGCCCGTCGGCATCCGCGACCTGATCTCGGTCGAGGCGAGTGGCATCTTCTTTGGCAACCTGACGCCCATGATGATGGGCTCCACCCCGGCTCAGATCTATCGCCTGACCAAGGCCGGCCAAAACGTGGGCGAGGCCGGCGCCACGCAATTCACGCGTTTTATCGTGTACCAGTTTGGCCTGGTCGCCTGGGGCGCTATCCTGCTGCTCGCCCGTATGCCGTTTTTTGCCGAACGCTACGGCGACATGACGCTGCTGTGCGTCTTTAGCTTTGGTGGACACTGCTGCATCTTGCTTGGCATCTTCGCCGTCGCGCTCATGCCTAAGACCGTCACGCGCGTCGCCCATTGCATCATCAATTGGCTCGAGCGCATTGGTGTCTCGGCCACTAAGATCGAGAGTTGGCGCACGTTTGTCGATGGCGAGATCTACTCCTTCTCCGAGAAGTTCAAGCTTTCGGCCGGACATTTTTCTTCCATGCTGCTCACCGTGTTTATCACCATGCTGCAGCTCGCGTTTTTCTATCTGGTTCCGTATTTCCTGATGCTTGCCTTTGGCCACCACGAGGTCGACTTTTTCTCGGTCATGGCCGCGAGCGCCTTTGTCCAGCTGCTGAGCTCTGCGGTTCCCTTGCCCGGTGGAACTGGTGGCGCTGAGGGCGGCTTTGCATTGTTCTTGGGTCATTTCTTTGGGTCGGCTTCGACCGCCGGCTATCTGCTGTGGCGTCTCATTACGTTTATTGCGCCGACCATTTTGGCTGCGCCCCTGCTGGGACTTAAGAGCGCCCACAACGAGAGCATCCATGCGCGCTGGGATCGCGTGATGCGCAAGCTCGGCCGCACGCCTCAGACGCCCTCTGCGCCCACTAAGCCGCACCCCACGAATGCTGTTACCGTTGATCCCAAGAAGCACGCTCAGAAGGCTTCTGGGACCGCTAAGCCGGCTCATAAGGCCTATGTGCGTCAGACGGGAGACGGTATTCGCGTATCTCCGTCGGCACTCAATAAGAAGAAGCACCCTAAGTCGCAGTAGAGCAGTCGTGCGTTCTTCATGATGCGGGGCATATTTGTGCCGTATGGGGGATAATCCTCTTACGTAGATTATCTCTCATCTGTTGATGAATGCTCGCATATCGAAGGGACACGCCCATGGCAACCAGCAAACCGCGTCTTGACCGCCGCATCGTTCGCAGCCGTAATGCCATCCTTTCGGCTTTCGAGCGCCTGCTCATGGAAAAGCCGCTGGCAGACATTACGGTGAGTGCCATCGCGCGCGAGGCCAATGTCGACCGCAAGACCTTTTACGTTCACTTTGGTACGGTTGACGGCCTGCTCGATGCCATTGCCGTCGATGTGGTGGAGATGATTGTCGACTCGGTCGAGAAAACGCTTGCCTCCATGGACGGTGACACCAGCGAGCGCGCTCTTGGCGCGGCGGCGACCTTCTTTAAAACCGTTAATGAGGCACTGTGCAACAACTTAGTGCTCAATCGTCAGCTGATCGAGAATATTCCGCTCGATGATTTCATGGCTCGTCTTCGTGCGCCGCTCGAACATGAGATTGCCGAGCGCGATCTGCTGCCCCAAGGTCTCAAGGACGAGATGTTCGACTACTATCTGGCGTTTTTGCTGTCGGGTATTATCGGTATCTATCGCACGTGGGCGCTGTCTGACGGCTCGGTTCCTATCGAGCGCGTCTCTGAGGTCGCCAACGATCTGACTCTCAATGGTCTGTCGAGTCTGGAATCTCGCTTGGATTAGGTCTAGTTGGGCTCGTCGGTGTGTAAATTCCTGTTCACGAGGTTCTCCGGCGCCTTGGAGACCTTGCCGGCGTAGGAGCTGTTGCCTGAGGATCCTTAAAAGAAAGTCCAGTTTATCCTTCCCACTCCAATTTTGGAATCCTCCGATGCGCCTTCGCACGCTCGCATGACCTCGATACCATGCGAGCGTGCGAACTCGACGAGCTCTGCGTTGCGGGCGTTTATGGTGCCGAAAGCGGCGGGGCACACGATAAGACGCGCGCAGTGGACGAGGAGCTCTTTGGCGCGGGCTATGGTTTTATCCCCGATCGGCTCGAAGGCGCGCTCGGCCACGCATTCCGTCGCCAGGTCGCGCGCAAGCTCGCAGTCGATGTCCCCTTCGTGCAGAACGCCCGCGTAGAACGCCTTGCCCTGCCGGATGAGCTGGCGAAACACAGCTGACCCCGTACCTGCGCCGGCGATGACGAACGTGTGCGCATCGCCGTGTGGGCGCCCAATTTCCACGCTGCCGAAGCGCTCGTTGAAGGTGCCATGTTGAAGGCCGTAGAGCTCGCCAATCGTCTCGCGCGTGAATATGTCCTCGGGTGCGCCGGCGCGGAAGACCCGGCCGTCCTTCACGCAAATCACCTTGTCGGCGCTTTTCTGCGCGAGCTCGAGTTCGTGGATGGACATGATGACAGCCACATTCCGCGATTTCGCAAGGTGGCGAAGTATTCGCAGCAGGTCGATCTGGTAGCGGATATCGAGATATGACGTGGGCTCGTCGAGCACGAGCACACGCGGATCCTGCGCGATGGCGCGTGCGAGCATGACGCGCTGGCGTTGCCCGTCGCTTATCTGCATGAAGTCGCGCTCGGCGAACTCTTCCACATGTGCGGTTTTCATGGCCTCGTCGACCCGACTATGGTCGTCGGGCGAGAGTGTACCCATTCGCCCGGTGTAGGGATGCCTTCCCGCCTCTACGATATCGCGGCAGGTGAGGAGCTCGGTCCGGGGTCGATCTGTCAGCATAACGGCAAGGTTCCTTGCGAACTCCGCCGTCTTCCATCGGGAAATCTCCCGCCCGTCGAGCTCGACCGCGCCGGCAAGCGGTGCCAGATGGCGTGTAATGGTTTTCAAGATGGTCGACTTGCCCGAGCCGTTCGGCCCGATGAGCGCCACGACGTCGCCCGCGCGAACCTCCAGCTCGACGCCTTCGACTACGACCTTCTTGTCGTAGCCCGCCGACAGGTCGCTTATGCGGAAAAGCGGCGCTCCGTCAGCCTGCGTTTTTACCGGGGTTTCGAGGTTCGACTCCCCTCCGAGCGTTTTGGGCCGCGGCACGAATTCCCCCATCTACCTCACCCGCTTCTTCAACATGAGTGCGATAACCACCGGCGCGCCGAAGATGGCGGTGACGGCGCTGATGGAAAGCTCGACGGGGGAGAACAGCGTGCGCGCGATCAAATCGCAGCCCGCGCAGAAGATGGCGCCTCCCAAGAAGCACGCAGGAATCACGCGGATGGGCTTCGACGACTTTAGCGCCGACTTAACGAGATGCGGAACCGCGATGCCTACGAACGACACCGGACCAGCGAACGCGGTCACGCAGGCGGAGAGCATGCTCGCTAGAAGGACGAGCACCACGCGGAAGCGTGCGACGTTCACGCCGACGCTTTTCGCGTAGGCTTCTCCCAGCTGGAAGGCGGAAAGGGGCTTCGATATCGCGAATACGCATGCGCTCACGGTGATCACCACGACCGCGATGACCGCGATGTCGTCCCAGCTCGAACCCGAGAAGCTGCCCAAAGACCAGTTGTGCAGGTTCACGATGGACTGGTCGTCGGCGAAGGCGATGAGGAAGTTCGTCCCCGCCGAGCAGATGTATCCCACCATGACGCCCGCTACGATGAGCATGGCCATGGAACTTATGCGCCGTGCGATGAGGAGCACGAAGCCGATGGTGATAAGCGAGCCCAGAAACGCTGCGGCCACCATGGCCGGCGAGGACATGGCCTGGTTCGCGCCCAGAAGTACGATCATCGTAAGCGCGACGACGAACTTTGCGCCTGAGGAGACGCCCAAGATGAACGGGTCGGCGATGGGGTTGTTGAAAAACGTCTGCAGCAGGAACCCGGAGAGCGAAAGTGCCCCGCCGAGAAGCACGGCTGAAAGCACGCGCGGCAGGCGAATCTCCCAGATGACCTGGCTTTCCATGGAATTGGCCGCGCCGCCCGAAAGGATGCCGGGGATGTGGTCTGCGGGCACGAGCACGCTCCCGATGCACAGGTTGGTCCCGACGAGCACGATGAGGGCAACAGCGAGCAGCGCCGTCACGACGCGACACCGCGCGGCGCGCCCCGATTCGTCGTATGCCATGGAAAGTCGGCTTCTCATGGTGCTAGCCGAGCTTCCTCAGATAATGGAAGTCGCTCGCGTCATCGCCGGCGAACGCCCCGTGCAGCTCGTCGATAATGTCGGCGGTAGAAGTCATCTGCTGGTACATGTCGGCGCTTGTGACCCAGACGTTGCCGTTCTTCACGGCTTTGAACTGCGACAATAGCGCGTTTTTGCCTACGAAGTCGTTCAAGGTGGCAACCGATTCGTCGATGGTGCCGTTGTAGACGATGATGTCGGCATCCTTCGCCGTCGCGTAGAAGCGCTCCATTTCGAGCGTTACTGACGAACCTGACGTCGACGCCGTCTGCGCGTCATCGAGCGCGTAGCTGCCGCCTGCAAGCTCGATCATCTGCGCCACGTAGTCGCCCGCCCGCCGCGTGACGGCGGCCCCGTTCGAGTTAATGTAGAAATACGCCACGGTTTTGTCTGACGACGCGAGCCCCGACGTTTGCTCGACGCGGGCCTTCTGCTCGTTGAACAGGTGCGTGGCCTCGTCTTCCTTGTCGAACAGGACGCCGAAAAGCTTAATCCACTCGACGCGCCCGAGTGCTTCGGGCTCGCTCGACGACTGTTCGGTGAGCACGACGAGCCCGAGCTTCTGCAGCTTATCCTTCACATCGGGCGTGTGGTTGATCATGGTGTTCTCGATGGCGAGCGTGCAGCCCGAGGCCGATATTCGCTCGTAATCGGGCGCGCTGTACTTGCCGCCGTAGGCGATCGCCCCACGTTCGAGCGCGCTTTTGAAGCCTGCGACCGAGCAATCGTCGGCCTTCGTGCCCGACATTAAGATATTGTCGTTCGCATCGAGCGCGTCGACTAGGCACATCGTCGCCGACGACACGAGGTACACCTTGTCGGCGGGGCGCCTTATGACCGCGATGTCGGAGCTCAACCCATCAGGTACCTTCGCATCTTGCGGCACCACGAGGAAGCGCTCCCCGTTCGAAATGCAGATAAGCCGCAGGCCGCCTTCGTACTCGTCGACAGTGAAGTGCTTGGCGTATTCAAGCTGAAGCGCCCCCGTCGGCTCCCAGCCGCAGCCCAAATCGGCGTTGTGGAAGTCGGCCGCGGCGCTTGAAGCCGTTCCCGCAGGGGAGCCGCCGCTTGCATCGTTGCCCGATTTCTCCTTCATGGTGGATGAGTCGAAGTGGAGCGTGTAGTCGATGGTGTGCGGCGTCGACATGGCGACGGTCTCGGCCGACACGGCGATGTCCTCGTCGAGTGTGACGGGTATCTCGAACGTGGAGTTGCCGCCGTCGTTTACGGGCGCGTAGTCCACGCCGTCGGCGGTCATCTTGTCGTAGTTCGAACTCGACCAGGTGATGGTCGCGGTGTAGGTGTCGCCATCCTTCACAATTGTGGTTGGTGAGGCGATGCTTGCGCGCCCTGACCCGCCGGAAAGCGAGACGCTCACAGTGTATTCCTGAGAGCCCGCCGTGGCACCGGTCGCGTTCGGGCTCGCACTGCACCCCGCGAAGGGAAGCGCGAGCAGGGCGACGAGAACGCAGGCGATTACGCGGGCCGCGATGCTGCGGCGCTTCCTGTTTTCCCCCTTGGGAAGAATCGACCGCATGGCGTTACTTCAGTGCGTCGGCGCGCAGATCGACGCCGGCGGATTCGAATACGAGCGTGCGGTCGTACCACCGCTCCCTTTTAATGCTCCACGCGGCGCAGGCGGTGTCCTCGTCGAGCGCATCAACGGGCACGTCGTAGGTGTACTTGCCTTCCGCGTTTTCCACATAGGGGATGAAGTCGGCCTCGCTCGCGGCGGCAGCCTCGTCGCCCGTGCCCATGAAGAGCTTGCCGTAGCCCGTGCCGGAAAGTGTCATCACGCAGTGCATGGAGCCGTTTTCCACGATGAGCTGGGCGTCCACAATCCTGAACATGTTCGAGCTGGAATCTACGGTGATTGGATAGGTGCCGTCAGCCACCTTGTCGGCGGTAATAGGGGCAGCGCTTGCGCCCTCGGGCGCATCGGCCGCCTGTTCGGTCTTTTCCTGGGAATCGGCATCGCTTGCCTTTGCGCTGTCGATTGAATTTCCGCCGCAGCCGGCGAGCGAGAACGCGAAAAGCGCCGCCGACAGGGCGAAGACGAGGGTTTTCTTCAACATGGAGGGGTTCCTTTCAATCGCTTCGACCGCCCGCGCCGTGCGGTGGGCGGGCGGGATGCGAATGCAACGGGCATGCGTCGTCGGTCGGGGAAAGGCGCATGCCCGTTGCACGGGGACGCGACCGGTGCCCCCGTGCGCGGCGAGTTTACAGCTTGGCGATGGCGTCGTCCACGTGCGAGACGTAGATGTCGTCGACCGCGACGTTCTGTCCCAGACCCTGGAGCAGGCACGTCACTTCGAAGCCGGCGGCCACGAACTTCGCAGCCCAGCTGTCGGGGTCGGTCTCGTCTGCCATGTCGTTGTTCGCGTGGTCGCCCGCGACCACCATGAACGGCGCGAGCACGGCCTTCTTGTAGCCTGCGGCGCTCGCGGCGGCGATAACATCCTCGCAGGTCGGTTCAGCCTCGACGGTGCCGACGAAGAACTGCGTCAAGCCCTCGTTCTTGAACACTTCCTGCATCTTGGCATAGTCGGCGTTGGAATCGGCTTCGGTGCCGTGGCCCATGAGGCACAGCGCCGTCTTGCCGTCGTCGAAGGACGCCATGTTCTCCTTAATGGCTGCGGCCACCTTCTTGTAGTCATCGTCGGAGGTGAGCAGCGGGTCCCCGAGCGAGATCTTGTCGAACTTGTCGGCGTACTTGTCGAGCTCGTCTTTCACGTCGGTGTATTCCAGGCCACCCATGAGATGCGTCGGCTGCACGACGATTTCCTTCACGCCGTCTTCCACGCAGCGGTCGAGCGCCTCGGTCATGTTGTCGATCGTGATGCCGTCGCGCTTCTTCAGCTTGTCGATGATGATCTGCGCGGTGAAGGCGCGGCGGATGTCGTAGTCCTGCCAGTACTTCTCGCGGATAGCGTCTTCGATGGCGCCGATGGTGATGTGGCGCGAGTCGTTGTAGCTCGTGCCGAAGCTCGTGACGAGGATGACCGGCTTCACGGCCTTCTCCTTTTCACTCGATTTCTCGGAACTCGCGGAGGTGTTGGAGCAGCCCGCGAGCGCGACTCCGGCGAGCGCGACGGCTCCGGTTGCTGCGGCGCCCATGAAGCCGCGGCGTGACATCTGGTCGGACATGGTTTTTCCTTTCCTCGGTTTGCCGGTCCCCCCGGCGACAGTTGCTTGTCGGCACAAGCGAAAGAAAAGCACACCCCTCGGGGTTCACAAGGAGCTAACGCCACGGCGATGCCGTGAGGAAAAGGCGAAGCAGTCTGGCTTGGGGCGCGAGGCGGTTCGCCCGCGCGTCCTATACAGTAATGTCCCTTGCCCAGGATTCCCACCTGGTTCCCTCCGCAAGCCAGCGCGGGCTGTGCGGGCGCCGCGCCGGTCATTTCCTTTTATCCGATTGTCATATGCTCGTTGCCGAAACTTTTACTATGATAGTGGGCACTTGTGAACGTGTCAAAGCCAGGGCGGGCGGCATTGCGCCTCCTGCCTGCGTATTTGCGCCGATTGCCGCCGCAGGCGCCGTGTTTTGTCCGCTGCGCGAATGGCGGCGTAAACGGTTGCGATGAGAAACGGGAAGGGAAGGCTC
>CABUMZ010000087.1 GCA_902492825.1 uncultured Collinsella sp. | reverse complement strand
ATGGGCTTGAGTCGCTCGAACATGGTATTGCCGTGCAGGTGATCGATCTCGTGCTGCAGGCACACGCAGAACAGGTCGCCCGAGGCCTCGTAGCGAATCAGGTTGGCGTCCAAGTCGTACGCCTCGACCACGACATGGTCGGGACGCTCGATCTCGCAGCTAATGCCAGGAATGGAAAGGCAGCCCTCACTAAACGGCACCAGATGGTCGCTCTGCTCCACAATCACGGGATTAATAAGCACGTACGGATCGTAGTCGTTCTTGTCGCTGTAGTCGCAGTCGATGGTGACGAGCTGAATGAGCTCGCCGATCTGCGGGGCAGCCAAGCCGCAGCCGCCGTTCTCGAACATCATCTTCTTCATCTTCTCGGCAAGCGCCTCGATCGCCGGGGTGATCTCCTCGATGACGGCGCACTCCTGGCGCAGACGAGGGTCGGGCGACAGTACGATTCCGTTGGCTTCCATGGTCATCCTTTCGGGTTGTTACATCAGGTCATAGGCGTCGACGTCAACGCTCACGCTCACGCCGCGCACGGAGCCCACCTCTTTGAGGCAGGCGTCGATATCATCAGAGACATGGTACCCTACCGGCGACTTCACAAGCAGATGGAAGCGGTAACGGTCCTTGGCTCTCTCGATTACACACGAAGCCGGGCCCAGCACCTGCGGCACGGAACTCCCCGCCCGCAAAAAGTCGGGCGCGGCGGCATGCCAGCGGCGCTTAAGAAGCTTTGCAATGCGCCCGATGTAGTCTTGCGCGTCGTCTCGGTTAGCCGACCACACCAAGATGTTGACCAGGCGAACAAACGGCGGGTACAGCGCGTCGCGGCGCTGTACCAGGTCGTAGTCAGTAAAGATCGAACGGTCGTGCTCAGCGACGGCACGAATTACCGGGTCATCGGGCAGGTAGGTCTGGATGATCACCTCGCCGGGACGATCGCCGCGACCGGCACGGCCCGCAACCTGCTCCAGTAGATCGTAGGCGCGCTCCCCTGCGCGAAAGTCGGGCAGCTTGAGGGCGAAGTCCGCATTGACCACGCCTACCAGTGTGACCTCGGGAAAATCGAGACCCTTTGCGATCATTTGGGTGCCCAGCAACACGGCGCAATCCGCCGCATCGAACTGCTCGAGCAGCTTTTTGTGCGCATCCTTGCCGCGCGTGGAATCGGCATCCATGCGAATAATGGCGACATCCTCGGGAAGCATCTGGTGCAGTGCGTCCTCGATCTGCTGCGTGCCCAGACCCATTTTTGCCAGGTAGCGACTGCCACATTTGGGGCAACGGCTTGTGGGCGCGGGATAGGGCTGCACGCGCCAAGACGAACCGCAGGTGTGACACTGCAGCGTGTGCGTGCGCTCGTGATACGTAAGCGCGGTGGAGCAGTGGTTGCAGGTGGGGACGCAGCCGCACTCGCGGCACATCAGGAACGGCGCAAAGCCGCGGCGGTTATGTAGTAGCACTGCCTTCTCGCGGCGCTCGACCACACGCTCCAGACCTTCCATCAGCGGTTTTGAGAACATGGAGCGACTGCCGTGAGAAAACTCACGGCGCAGGTCGGCGATTCGAACCGTAGGCAGCACAGCGTGTCCAGGCCGCTCGGGCATCTCGACGCGCGTCCAGGTGGCACCGTTATACGTGCCACGGCGGCAACGGTCGAGGGCCTCGGCAGAAGGCGTAGCAGAGCCCAACACGAGCGGGCAGCGGTAGCGTCGCGCCATCTCGGCCGCCACATCGCGCGCGTGGTAGCGCGGACTGGAGCCTTGCTTGTAGCTGGTCTCGTGCTCCTCGTCGATGATGATGAGGCCCAAGTCAATGAGCGGGCAAAAGAGCGCCGAGCGGGCGCCTACGACCACGCGGGCCGCACCACTGGCGACCATATCCCACTGGTCCAGACGCTCGCCGGCCGAAAGGCGCGAATGGAACACGGCAACCGTCTCGCCAAAGCGCGAGCGAAAGCGGCCGACGGTCTGGGCCGTCAGTGAGATCTCGGGCACCAGAACGCATGCCGAACGGCCGGCGGCCAGCACGCGCTCAATCGCCGAAAGGTAAACCTCGGTTTTGCCGGAGCCGGTGACGCCGTCGACCAGGACCACGTCGCCATGAGCGTCCAGACGGGCGCGCTCAATCTGCGCGAGTGCCTGTTGCTGGCCGTTCGTGAGCGCGACCGGCGCCTTGCCGCTTGCCGAGGACAGCGTGGTCTGCTCGCTGCAGCCACGCCAAGCACGGCGCTCCTCCACCACCACGACGCCGCGCCTTTCGAGCGCCTTGATGGTCGCTGACATGCTGTTGTAGAGCAGGTTGAGATCGCGCGTCGTGACCGGGCCGCACTGGAGCGCCCCGATGAGCTGACGCTGGCGGACCGCGGTCTTGGGCGGCGTGTAGTCGAAACCCTCGGGCGTGAGCATGACCCAGCGATTTTGGATAGGCTTGACGGCGGGGCGCTCAACCGTCCACACGCCGTCATCACCCTTGACCACGCGCGGACTTCCACCCGGGGGCAAGAACAAACGCAAGCACTCGGAAAGCGTCGCGACATACTCGCGGCTCATCCAGCGTGCGATACGGGCAGCCTCCGCGGTAAAGAGCGGTTTGCTGAGGATGGCTTCGACGGCTTTAATGCGCGCGGGGTCGAGCGCGCTGTTGCCCTGCAGATCGCCCAGCTCGGGCGCAATGTCGACGATGTAGCCTGCGGCAGCACGGTTGCCAAAATGGACCAGGACCGTGGATCCGATCTGCGCGTCGCTAGCAAGGGGTTGAGGAATGCCATAGGCAAACGGCTCGGACAGCGCACGCGTCGGGATGTCGAGAACCACGCTCGCATAGGCGGCGATGGGCTCAGGTGCAGGCTTAGGCTGAGCCGAGGCAGCGGCAGACACTGGCTTCACCGGAACCTCCTCCGGTTCCGGCGAACCAAACAGCGACAGTTGCTCGGCCACGGCTCCAGCACCTCCTATCCCATACGTCTACAGAAACAAGAGCCCCGCTCGGGTGAACGGGGCTCGGATACATGCGTTTACACGGCTGCTACAGCGCCATCGTGCGGGCGCGGTCGATGCGCGCCAGGCAGTCGTCGCGGCCGACGAGCGCCATGGTCTCGCCCAGTGGAGGGCTCACCATGTTGCCGCAGACGGCGACGCGCACGGCCTGGAACACCACGCGCTTCTTAAGGTCCATCTGCTCGGGCAGCGGCTCAAGCGCGGCGTCGATGTTCGCGGCGGTCCACTCGGTGACACCCTCGAGCGCGGCCTTGGCGGCGTCCAGGATGGCACCCATGCCTTCCTTGGCTAGGCCCTTGTTAACGGACTTCTCGTCATACTCGAGCGTCTCGGCCGTGGCAAAGATGGGAGCGGCGACGGTCACGGCGTCGGTCGGCATCTTAGTGCGCGGCTTGACGATAGCGGCAAGCGCGTCGATCCAGTCCTCGCCGTACTCGACGTTGCCCTCGATGAGACCCGCCTCGTGCAGCTCGGGGACCATGATCTCGTCGGCAAACTGAGCATCGGACATACCGTTGATGTACTCAGCGTTGACCCAGTCGAGCTTCTTAGGATCGAAGGTCGCTGGGTTCTTGGAGATGCGATCGAGCGAGAACTTGCTGGCCAGAACATCGCGCGGGATGATCGTGGTCTCGCCGTCGAGCGACCAGCCGAGCAGCGCCAGATAGTTGACAAAGGCATCGGACAGGTAACCGGCGTCGCGGTACTCCTCCACCGAGGTGGCGCCATGGCGCTTGGAGAGCTTTTTGCCGTCGGCGCCCAGGATCATGGAGATGTGAGCGAACGTGGGCACGGGAGCGCCGAGGGCCTCGTAGACCATGACCTGGCGCGGGGTGTTGGACAGATGGTCGTCGCCGCGGATGACGTGGGTGATCTTCATCATGGCGTCGTCGACGACGGTCGCGAAGTTGTACGTGGGCGTGCCATCGGAGCGGAAGATGACAAAGTCGTCGAGCTCCTTGGCGTCGAAGGTCACCTCGCCGTGGACGGCGTCGTGGATGACAACGTCGCCGCGGTCCTCGGGCACCTTGATGCGCAGGACGTAGGACTCGCCGGCCTCGATGCGACGGCGGGCCTCCTCGGGATCAAGATCGCGGCAACGGCGCTGATAGCCCTGGAAGGGGTCCTTGCGCTCCTGCGCGGCCTTGCGGTCGGCGTCGAGCTGCTCCTTGGTGCAGAAGCAGGGATAGGCCTTGCCCTCGTCCCAAAGCTTCTGGGCGGCCTGCTTGTACAGGTCCAAGCGCTCGGTCTGGGCGTAGGGGCCAAAATCGCCGCCCACCTCGGGACCCTCGTCCCAGTCCAGGCCCAGCCAACGCATGGCGCGCAGGATGATCTGCGTGTTCTCGTCGGTGGAGCGGGTGGGGTCGGTGTCGTCGATGCGCAGGATGAACGTGCCGCCGTTAGCACGGGCGAAAGCCCAGTTATAGATAGCGGTGCGGGCGCCGCCAATGTGCAGCTTGCCCGTCGGTGAGGGTGCAAAGCGGACGCGAACGTCTGATGCCATGGATATCTCCTCGATTGCAGGATGGATGTCTAACCGCATCAGTATAAAGCATCAGAGCAACCTCCGCACAAAGGGCATCGACCCACTCATTGGGGATACTCATTGGGGACAGTCTTAAATGACCATTCTTTGGGCAACCTGTCGGCACTTAGGTAAGGCTGGTCATTTAAGACTGTCCCCAATGAGTAGGTGCGGAAAGGGTGTGAATGTTTGATTTACGCGCTATGATGTGCCCTTGCATAGAGAGCCCGGCGGAATGGTAACGGTCGCCGGGACACGTTTTTTGAAAGGACAGTCATGTCAGAAGAACTTCGTTCCATCCCGCCCCAACACGGGTCCTTTGTTTTTACGTCGGAGTCGGTGACCGAAGGTCATCCCGATAAGATCGCTGACCAGATCAGCGACGCCGTCCTCGACGCAATCCTCGCCAAAGAAATAGAGCTACAGGAGCAGGGCTACATCGCCCCCAACGGCGTGCCTGCCAACGTGGAGAACGTCCGCTGCGCTTGCGAGACCCTCGTGACCACCGGCACCGTCATCGTCGCCGGCGAGATCCGCACCCAGGCCTACGTCGACGTGCAGGAAATCGCCCGCGGCGTTATCCGCCGCATTGGCTACAACCGTGCCAAGTTCGGTTTTGACTGCGATACCTGCGGCGTTATGAGCCTCATCCACGAGCAGTCGCCCGATATCGCCCAGGGCGTTGACGAGTCCTTCGAGACCCAGACCGGCGCTACCACCGACCCGATCGACCTGATCGGTGCCGGCGACCAGGGCATGATGTTCGGTTATGCCTCCAACGAGACCAAGACCCTCATGCCCATGCCGCACTACCTGGCAAGCCGTCTGGCTGAGCGCCTGGCCGCCGTGCGTCACGACGGTACCCTCGCCTATCTGCGTCCCGACGGCAAGACCCAGGTCACCGTGCGCTACGAGGAAGGCAAGCCCGTCGAGGTCACGACCATCGTCATCTCCACGCAGCACGCCGCCGAGATCGAGGACATGGGCAAGATCAAGGCCGACCTCATCGAGCACGTCATCACCCCGGTCATGGCCGCCGAGAACATGCCGTGGGACAACGCGGACATCTACGTGAACCCCACCGGTCGCTTTGTCGTGGGCGGCCCCATGGGCGACACGGGCCTCACCGGCCGCAAGATCATCGTCGACACCTACGGCCGTCACGGCGGCGGTGCCTTTAGCGGAAAGGACTGCACCAAGGTTGACCGCTCCGCCGCGTATGCCGCGCGCTGGGTCGCCAAGAACGTGGTCGCCGCCGGTCTGGCCGACCGCTGCGAGGTCGAGCTTGCCTACGCCATCGGCGTTTCCAAGCCCCTCTCAATCATGGTCGACACCTTCGGAACCGCCAAGGTTGCCGAGGACACGATCGTTGAGGCCGTAGAGAAGACCTTCGACCTGCGCCCGGGTGCAATCATCCGCGACCTAGACCTGCGTCGCCCCATCTACGAAAAGACGGCAGCCTACGGTCACTTCGGCCGCGAAGACCCCGACTTCACCTGGGAGAAAACCGACCGAGTCGAAGAACTCAAAGCAGCCTGCGGCCTGTAAGCACGCGGCTAAAGCTACAGCCAAATAGAAACGCACCAAAAAGAGGTACCGAAACAACCGGTACCTCTTTTTTATTTAATCGGTGGTGAAGATGAGTCGACATGGAGCACAGAATAGGTCTCCAGCTGATGGATTTTGCAGCATGAGCGCCTCTACCATGTATCCTAAGTTCCGAGGGCTTTGGTATTTGGTCGATCGCGAGTTCCGCACGAGCCGGAGGCCACTTTATGTGGCCTCCGTGCGAGCCAGGACTGTAGAGCAGGCGACCAAATACCAAAGCCCTCGGAACGACGGGATAGAGAAGGAGCACCCATGGCAGGCAAGCCGCAAACACTAGCTACGACCTCGGCATTCGAGATCTTGGGGCCCGTCATGGTCGGCCCCAGCTCATCGCACACCGCCGGCTCCCTGCGCTGCGCCCAAGTTGCCGCCAGCCTGCTGGAAGGCCGCATAACCAAAGTCACCTTTGGCCTATGGAACTCCTTCGCCCACACCTACCGCGGCCACGGCACCGACCGTGCGCTCGTCGCGGGCATCCTAGGCCTTGATACCGATGACGAGAACATCAAGCAGGCCTTCGACCTCGCGCACGAGCAGGGCCTCGAATATCACTTTGACATCAAGGGCGACGACGCCTCCATCCACCCCAACACCGTCGACATCGACATGGTCGACGACACGGGCGCCACGGCACAGGTCCGCGGCGAGAGCCTGGGCGGCGGCAAGATGCGTATCAGCCGCATTAACGGCGTCGGCGTCGACATCTCGGGCATGTACTCCACGCTCTTCGTGGCACACAAGGACGTCCCCGGTGTACTCGCCGCGCTCACCAACCTGCTCGCCTACGCACACGTGAACATCGCCTTCTGCCGCACCTACCGCACCGAGGTGGGCGGCCAGGCCTACTCCGTCTTTGAGACCGACGGCGCGCCCGACGACACCGTCGTCCCCATGCTGCGCAAGCTCGACAATGTCGATTACGCAACGTTTATCGAGCTCCCTGGTTCTGCCTCGTCGCTCTCCCCCGGCGTCTCGGCCAAGGAAATCTTCGACGACGGTGAGCAGCTGCTCGATGCGTGCGAGGAACTGGGGCTCAGCATCGGCGCCGTCATGGCCGTTCGCGAGGTGCGTCTGACCGGCGAGGCCCACGCCGTCGCCGCCATGCGCCGCGTGCTCGACGTCATGCGCGAGGAGACCACGGCCCCCCTCGCCAATCCGCAGCGCTCGCTCGGTGGGCTAATCGGCGGCGAGGCCAAACTCGTCGATGCCACCAGCCGCAACGATTTGAGTGCAAGCCTGATGGGAGTCGTCCAGACCGATGCCGTGGCCCGCGCGATGGCCGTGCTCGAGCGCTCCGCCACGATGGGTGTAATCGTCGCAGCTCCGACGGCAGGATCCGCGGGTGTTGTGCCCGGCTGCGTGCTGGCGCTTGCCGATCGCCTGCAGCTCGACGACGAGCAAGTCATGGACGCGCTCTACTGCGCAGCCGCCATCGGCCTCAACCTCACCACGAGCGCCTGCGTCGCCGGCGCCGAGGGTGGCTGTCAAGCCGAGGTGGGAAGCGCCGCCGCCATGGCAGCCGCCGCGCTGGTGCAGATACTCGGCGGCACGCCCGAGCAGGCGCTCGACGCCAGTTCCATCGCGCTGAGTAACCTGCTGGGCCTCGTTTGTGACCCCGTCGGTGGCCTCGTGGAGGTGCCCTGCCAAAACCGCAACGCCATCGGCGTGGCAGCGGCCTTTAGCTCGGCACAACTCGCCCTCGCAGGCATTAAGAGCTTAGTGCCGTTTGACCAGATGGCACATGTCATGCTCTCAGTGGGTCACGCGTTGCCGGCTACGCTGCGCGAGACGGCAAAGGGCGGCATCGCGCAGGCTCCGGCCGCACTTTCGGCCTGTGCAAAATGCGGGGTGTGCGGATAGCGGCAAAGAACAACTCAAAGGTGGGACAAATGTCCCACCTCTTTTGAATGCCACCGTTTCCGTACCACAAACAGCAGGGCAATCGCTATAATGCAAGCCCAGTAAAAACACGATGAACCGCAAGGCGAAAATCGAAGGATATGCATACGATGTCGCAAAACGATCGAACTCAACTGATTCCCGATCCGCAGCAGCCGAGCAGGCACACCGGCGGCGTTCAGTCGCCGCGTCCTATCGCGCCGAGCCACGGTCAGCAGCGTAGTGCAGCAAACGCTTCCCAACGTCCGAACCAACAGCGAC
>CABUMZ010000086.1 GCA_902492825.1 uncultured Collinsella sp. | reverse complement strand
GCCGCGGCGGCCCGCGCTGCATGAGCATGCCCTTCTGGCGCGAGGACCTCTAAGTCTTTCCGTTTCCGGTGCGGTCCCCCTACAACCGCACCGGCTTCGCCCGTTAAACGGGCAACACTAATACTTACGTAATTCATTTCTTCGAAAGGAATCGAACCATGGGTGTTAACCTCTCCGGCCGTAGCTTCCTCAAGCTTCTCGACCTCACCACCGAGGAGATCGAGTACCTGCTCAAGCTTTCCAAGAACTTCAAGGATATGAAGCGCGCTGGCGTTCCGCACCGCTATCTCGAGGGCAAGAACATCGTTCTGCTCTTCCAGAAGACCTCCACTCGTACCCGCTGCGCCTTCGAGGTCGGCGGCATGGATCTGGGCATGGGCGTCACCTACCTCGATCCGGGTTCGTCGCAGATGGGCAAGAAGGAGTCCATCGAGGACACCGCCCGCGTTCTCGGCCGCATGTATGACGGCATCGAGTTCCGTGGCTTTGCCCAGGACGACGTCGAGGAGCTCGCTGCTAAGTCCGGCGTGCCTGTCTGGAACGGCCTGACCACCGAGTGGCATCCCACCCAGATGCTCGCCGACATCCTGACCGTCCAGGAGAACTTCAACTACGACATCAAGGGCAAGACCCTCGTCTTCATGGGCGACTGCAAGAACAACGTTGCTCGCTCCCTCATGGTCGTCTGCTCCAAGCTCGGTATGAACTTCGTGGCCTGCGGCCCCGAGGAGTGCATGCCCGCTGACGACGTCATCGAGGCCTGCAAGCCCATCGCCGAGGCCAACGGCTGCACCATCAAGCTGACCACCGACGTCAAGGACGGCGTCACCGGTGCCGACGTTATCTACACCGACGTGTGGGTCTCCATGGGCGAGCCCGACGAGGTCTGGGCCGAGCGCATCGCTCAGCTTACCCCGTATCGTGTTACCTCCGAGGTCATGGCTATGGCCAACCCGGGTGCCATCTTCCTGCACTGCCTGCCCAGCTTCCACGACACCAACACCACCATTGGCGCCGAGAAGTGCGAGCAGTTCGGCATCACCGAGCAGGAGGTCACCGACGAGGTCTTCGAGAGCCCCGCTTCCAAGGTCTTCGACGAGGCCGAGAACCGCATGCACACCATCAAGGCTGTCATGTACGCCACGCTCAAGTAAGAGCATCTAGCATCTCGCTCGGGGTGTATTGCTGCACACCCCGAGCAGTTTTATCTGGTAATAATCTCGCATCAAGCGGCAGGCACGGCACGGAAGAGCCGCTTCTGGCGAGATCAGTAAATGATTTATGAAGGGGGGATGAGAACTATGACTGAGACCGCTAAGAAAAAGCGCGGTATGCCTTCATCGTTCACCATTCTTCTTGCTCTGCTGGCAATTGTCGCAGTGATTACCGTTATCGTCTCCGGCACGTCCGGCGGCGCGGTTACTGCCGCCCGTCTGAGCGATTTCTGCACCGCCCCGATTAAGGGCTTCGCTGACGCTCTGCCCGTCTGCCTCTTCGTTATGATCCTGGGCGGCTTCCTCGGTATGATGACCGAGACCGGCGCCCTGGACAACGGCATCGCCGTTCTGGTGCAGAAGCTTAAGGGCAACGAGATTATGCTCATTCCCGTGCTGATGCTCATCTTCTCCCTCGGTGGTACCACCTATGGTATGTGCGAGGAGACCGTTCCCTTCTACGCCCTGCTCGCCGCTACCATGATGGCCGCTGGCTTCGACCCCATGGTCGGTGCCGCTACCGTCCTGCTCGGCGCTGGCTGCGGCTGCCTGGGCTCCACGGTTAACCCGTTCGCCGTCGGCGCTGCCGTCGACGCTCTGACCGGCGTTGGCATTGAGGTCAACCAGTCCATCATCATCGGCCTCGGTGCCGTCCTGTGGATTGTCACTACCGCTATGTCCATCTTCTTCGTGATGAACTATGCCAAGAAGGTCAAGGCTGACAAGGGTTCCACCATCCTGTCGATGCAGGAGCTCAAGGACGCCGAAGAGGCTCACGGCAAGGCTGCTTCCGAGGTCCACAAGGAGGTCAAGCTCACCGGTCGTCAGAAGGGTGTTCTGATTGCCTTCGCCTTCACCTTCGTCGTCATGATCGTCGGCTTCATTCCGCTGGCCGACCTCAACGAGGGCGTCGCTAACTTCTTCGACGCTGGCGCTGTCTACGACGCCGACGGTAACGCCGTCGTCCAGGGCTGGTCTGCCCTGATCACCGGCCTGCCCATTGGCCAGTGGTACTTCGACGAGGCTTCCACCTGGTTCTTCCTCATGGCCGTCCTGATCGGTATCATCGGTGGCCTGTCCGAGAAGCAGATCGTTAACACCTTTATCACCGGCGCTGCCGACATGATGTCCGTTGTTCTCGTCATCGCCCTCGCCCGTGGTATCTCCGTCCTCATGGCTAACACCGGCCTCGACGTCTTCGTCCTCGACGCTGCCGCCAATGCTCTGGCTGGCCTGTCCGGCGTGATCTTCGCTCCCATGAGCTTCCTGGTCTACTTCGGCCTGTCCTTCCTGATCCCCTCGACCTCTGGTATGGCTACCGTCTCCATGCCCATCATGGGACCGCTGGCTGTTAAGCTCGGCTTCTCGCCCGAGGTCATGGTCATGATCTTCTCCGCCGCCATCGGTGTCGTGAACCTGTTCACCCCGACCTCCGGCGCCATCATGGGCGGTCTCGCCCTGGCCAAGATCGAGTGGACGACCTGGCTCAAGTTTGCCCTTAAGCTCATTGTCGCTCTCTCCGTCGTCTGCGCCGTCATCCTGACCGTTGCCTGTGTGCTGATCTAAGTACCCAACGGGTACCCCACGGAAACCTTGACGATCCTGTAAAGGATCACCTGGTCATCGTCTGTCCGGTGGGGTCAACCCACCGGTAGACTCCTACCTTTAGCCCCCTCCCGTTCCGTGCGCGGGAGGGGGCGCACTTATGTTGCGCGGTTCTACGAACCGCGCAACCAGTCGACGCTGCGCGCCGCCCAGGACGACAATTTGTCATTCAAAAGGCAAGGCATGACCAAAAGGTCTATGCCTTGCCTTTTTCATGCCAACTTGTACGTCCTGGACGTCGCTCGCTGACTTATGCTCAACCTGCGACGTTCCCCTTATTGGTGCAGGGGGCTGCTTGTTCGCTCTGGTGCCCGTTCGCTGTCCGTTCTCTGCCCGCGACGTTTCTGTTGTTGGTGCAAAGGGGTCAGGTTACTTTGCGCCAAAAGGGGAAGTTGCGGTGGCGTGTTTGGTTGGTGCCTGTTGATGGTCTGGGTATCGGGGAGGGCGGGCTCCGTTATAATCGCCTAGAACATTAAATGGAAACGGGACGGGAGCCATATATGCGCCAGGGTTTCGACAACGCGAAGTATATCGAGCTGCAGGCTGCTCACATTAAGGAGCGCATCTCGCAGTTTGGTGGCAAGCTCTATTTGGAGTTTGGCGGTAAGCTGTTCGATGACTATCATGCGAGCCGCGTGCTGCCGGGTTTTGAACCGGACAGCAAGTTCCGCATGCTCAAGAGCATCGCCGACGATGTCGAGGTTATCATCGCGATCAACGCGAACCACATCGAGAAAAACAAGGCTCGTGGTGACCTCGGCATTACCTATGACGAGGATGTGCTGCGCCTGGTTGACCTGTTCCGCGGCAACGGCTTTGCTGTCGCGGCTGTGGTCATCACCCAGTACGCCGGCCAGCCTGCTGCCGATGTGTTCCGCAACCGCCTGAATGCGCTCGGTATTCCCGCCAAGCTGCACTATCCCATCGAGGGGTATCCGCACGATGTCGATCTGATCGTGTCCGACGATGGCTACGGCAAGAACGAGTTTGTCGAGACCACGCGTCCGCTCGTCGTGGTCACCGCTCCCGGCCCCGGCTCAGGCAAGCTCGCCACTTGCCTCTCGCAGCTCTATCACGAGCACAAGCACGGCACCGCCGCCGGCTACGCCAAGTTCGAGACTTTCCCGGTCTGGAATCTGCCCCTCACGCATCCGGTCAACATCGCCTATGAGGCAGCAACGGCCGATCTCGACGATGCCAATATCATCGACTCCTTCCACTTGGAGGCCTACAACAAGACCACGGTCAACTACAACCGCGACGTCGAGGCCTTCCCGGTGGTCCGTGCTCTGATGGAAAAGATCCTGGGCAAGAGCCCCTATCAGAGTCCTACGGACATGGGCGTCAATATGGTCGGCTTTGCCATCACCGATGACGATGCCTGCCGCGACGCTTCCAAGATGGAGATCGTCCGCCGCTACTTTACCGCGGTCGAAAATGTGCGCCGTACCGGCGTGGGCGATGAGCAAGTCGACCGTCTCAAGATTATTATGAAGAAAGCCGGCATCGATAAGAACTACTCACCGGCGCGCTCGGCGGCCCTCACCAGGGAGCAGCTGACGGGTGGTCCCGTGGGTGCCATGGTCATGCCCGATGGCTCCGTGGTGACCGGTAAGACCTCCACGCGCCTGGGCGCCGCAAGTTCGCTCATTATGAACGCCCTCAAGCATGTCTCGGGCGTCGACCTTGAGCTCGAGGTCATTAGCGATGAGGCGATCGAGCCCATCAGCAAGCTCAAGACGCATTTCCTGGGCAGCAAAAACCCTCGCCTCCACACCGACGAGACGCTTATGGCGCTGTCGATCACCTCGGCCACGAGTGAGACGGCCGCTCGCGTCCTTTCGGGCCTGGAGCAGCTGCGCGGTTGCGATGCCTTCTTTAGCGTGATTATCTCGCCGACGGACGAGACGGTACTGCGCAAACTGGGTATCAACGTGTGCTGCGAGCCCAAGTTTGAGCGCCGCGGTTTCTTCCACCGCTAAGTTTGAAGCACCGCGGTAATTGCATTGCATTTTGGCCGTATCGGGTTGGCGCCCGGTACGGCTTTTTGATCAATAAAGCGCCTATTTCGGCGAAAAATAGCCGTTTACCTGCCTAGAAACAATTTGAGCGGTATACAATAACCGTAACTGTTTCATCCTTAGCGGGATGCCGCATGATGGATATTACCTGCCATCGTGAGGTGTGTCGGTCGCGCACGGCGCGTTAGATGCTCGTGCTCGGTTTGAGGAGGCTGCTATGGCGGGCAAGGGTCGTGCGAGTGTCAACGATATGAAGCGTGTTGAGGTGCTGGTGTTGATGGAAATCGACCAGCAAACCGAAGACAATGGCGGGCCGTATGGTTTCTCGCGCAAAACGCTTGCCGAGCGCGTGGGGGTTTCGCCGTATCGTGCCCGCGCCGCAATCGATCGCTTGGATTCCGAAGGCATGATTGATGTCGTCTCGCGTTATAGCGACGACGGCGGTCAGCTTGCAAATGGCATTTGCCTCACCGAACGTGGCGAGTGGTATCTTGAGGGCGTCCGTACCGGCATGCTCGTTCAAGAAATGCTTGAGGACGAGGTTGCTGATCGATAGCAGCATGTAACCCTTGCCATAGCGACGCCGCCTGGGCAACCGGGCGGCGTTTTGTTTCGAGATGGAGAAATGCGATTGCGCGTAAGAAAAATTTTGTGCGACGCGCGTCGCGAGTATTACAATGAAGACCCGTAAGATGTGTATGGACAACTTCTACGGGAAGCGCAGGTAACTCAATATGACCAAGCATGTGTTCGTGACCGGCGGCGTGGTTTCGTCTCTGGGCAAGGGTATTACCGCGGCCTCGCTGGGCCGTCTGCTCAAGTCGCGCGGCTACAAGGTAACGATGCAAAAGGCCGACCCGTATCTGAACGTCGACCCCGGCACCATGAGTCCGTTCCAACATGGCGAGGTCTTTGTGACCGAGGACGGCTACGAGTCCGATCTGGACCTGGGCCACTACGAGCGCTTTATTGATGAGAACCTGACCCGCGATTCCAACTTTACGACTGGTGCCATCTATAAGAGCCTGATCGCCCGTGAACGTCGCGGTGACTTTTTGGGCGGCACTGTGCAGGTGATCCCGCACGTCACGAACGCCATTAAGGATAAGTTCCGTCGTATTGAGGAGCAGACCGGCTCCGACGTGGTCATCACTGAGTTGGGCGGCACTATCGGCGACATCGAGTCGCAGCCGTTTGTCGAGGCCATTCGCCAGTATCGCAAGGAGGCCGGCCCCGAGAACGTCTGCTACATCCACGTGTCGCTCGTTCCCTATATCGCCGCCGCCCACGAGGTCAAGACCAAGCCGACGCAGCACTCCGTTAAGGAGCTCCGCAGCTTTGGTATCCAGCCCGATATTATCGTTCTGCGCTCCGACCACCATATCGACGATGCCATCCGCGGCAAGATCGCAAGCTTCTGCGACGTCGACACCGACTGCGTCTTTACCAACGAGGACTGCGCGAGCATCTACGATGTTCCGCAGCTGCTCGCCGAGCAGGACTTTGACCTGCGCATTTGCGAGCGTCTGGGTCTGGACCCGCGTGAGCGCGACATGAGTCAGTGGAACGAGTTCCTGCGCAAGCAGAACCATGCCAACCAGCACGCCGACAAGGTGAAGATCGCCGTCGTGGGCAAGTATACGCAGCTGCCCGATGCCTACCTGTCGGTTATCGAGGCCCTGCACCACGCGGGTGTGTTCTACGATCGCCACGTTGACGTGCAGCTGGTCGATGGCGAGAGCCTCGACGAGCAGAATGTCTCCGAGGTCCTGGGTGATGCCTCGGGCATCTTGGTCCCCGGCGGCTTTGGCAAGCGCGCCCTGGAGGGCAAGATCCTCGCGGCCGAGTTCGCCCGCGAGCACAAGATTCCGTATCTGGGCATTTGCCTGGGTATGCAGGTTGCCGTGTGCGAGTTCGCCCGCAACGTGGTCGGCCTTGCCGGTGCCAGCTCTTCCGAGTTCGATCCGGATGGCCCGTATAGTGTCATCGACCTGATGAGCTCGCAGGAGGACGTGACCGAGAAGGGTGGCACCATGCGTCTGGGTGCCTATCCGTGCAAGCTCGCCGCCGATACCCTCGCGCGCGAGGCCTATGGCGAGGAGCTCGTCTACGAGCGTCACCGTCACCGTTTTGAGTTCAACAACGCCTTCCGTGACCAGCTCGAGGACGCCGGTCTGGTTATCTCGGGCCTTTCGCCCGACGAGCGTCTGGTCGAGATGGTCGAGCTGCCGCGCGACGTACATCCGTGGTATGTGGCCACCCAGGCTCATCCCGAGTTCAAGAGCCGTCCGACCAACCCGCAGCCGCTGTTCCGCGAGTTCGTGCGCGCCTCGATTGGCCAGCATGAGGGCGTCGACCGTCTGCAGGTGACGCCCATGAACCTCGCTACGGACTAAGGGTGCCGGCGAACCAGGAACATACCGAAGCTACTCCCTCGTCGCTCGCTGTGGCGGCGGGGGAGTATCTCGATTACCTCGCGGTCGAGCGGGGCTTGGCGCGCAATACGATTGCGGCCTACCGTCGTGACCTGACGACGTACTGCGCCTATCTGGAGCGGGCTGACATTGCGTCTTTTGAAGATGTGAGCCGTCAGGTCGTGGAGGGCTTCGTTGCCGATCGCCGCGACGGAGGCTATTCCGACGCCTCGGTGGAGCGCGCGCTTGCTGCCGTGAAGGGTCTGCATGCCTTTTTGGTGCGCGATGGGGCCGTGGCCCAAAACCCGACGGCGGCGTTGCGCCTGCCTAAAAAGGCTGAGCGTTTGCCGGAGTATCTATCGGTGGAGGATGTCTCGGCGCTGCTCGATCAAGACTTTCCCGAGGGCGAGATGGGACTGCGCGATCATGCCATCTTGGAAGTGCTTTACGGTTGCGGCTTGCGCGTGAGTGAGCTGGTTGGGCTCGATGTGGGCGATATCCATATTGATGACGGGTTTGTCCTGGTGCGCGGTAAGGGCTCCAAGGAGCGTCTGGCCCCGTTGGTGGGAAGCGCGGCGCGTGCCCTGACACACTATATAGGTGACGGGCGCACTCTCCTGGCCGCCCATGCTCACGGGACGGAGACCTCGGCGGTCTTTTTAAATAAGAACGGACGTCGACTGTCGCGCCAGGCCGTGCATGCGATATGCGAGCGGTATGGGTGCCAGGTGGGGCTGGTTGGGCTCCATCCCCACACCTTGCGCCACTCCTTTGCCACCCACATGCTCGCGGGCGGTGCCGACCTGCGTGTGCTGCAGGAGATTTTGGGCCATGCCGATATTTCGACCACGCAGGTCTACACGCATGTCGACCGAACGCAACTGACCGAGGTCTATCTGGCGGCGCATCCGCTAGCACATCGCTAGCACCTCGCTGACCTGCATATTTATAAATATTAAATGGGACGGGCCCCAGATTGCCGAGACGCACTTTTGCGCGCATGGGCAATCTGGGGCCCGTCCCATTTTTCGCCAGACACCGACGCG
>CABUMZ010000085.1 GCA_902492825.1 uncultured Collinsella sp. | reverse complement strand
GGCCCCGTCGTCCAAAAATCACCCGTAAAGGCGCGTTTATCTAATTTAATCTATCCCTTAAGGAATGCTGCTCGTTGGCGTTGTCTGGGCATTGATGGCTACGTGGTTCAAGAGGCGGCGGCATTACCATTTGTTTTTTCAAGTAAAGAGGTCCGTTTCCCTGGGTTGGGGAAACGGGCCTCTTTTTGTCTCTGGGCTTGTGAATTGGCGGAGACAATAACCGCTGGCAGCTATTTTGAGTTCCTGATGCGGCGTGTGGCTGTGGCGGTTATTCCGAGGCCTGCGGCGGCGACTGCTGCGAGTGCGATTGCGCTCGGCGCTGCATCGCCCGTGTTCGCGAGCTTGCCGGCGGTCGTATTTGCTTGCTTGCCGCTGCTCGAGTTCGCCTGCTTGGTGGAGCTTGGTAGGGCGTCTTTGCCGGTTGCAGGTGAGGCAACGGGCGGTGTCGCCTCGGCGGGTTGCGTTGAGCCGGAGGGGGGCGTCGTCTCGGTCGGTTTCGTTATCTCGGGCGAGGTGGCCTTGTCTGCCGCGGCTTTTGCCTCTTCGTATGCCTTGCAGGCGTCGTCATAGGCCGTTTGCGCCTTTTTCAAATCGTCGAGGAGCGCATCTCGCTTGGCTATGTCCTCATCGATGTGGGCTTTAGCTTCCTCCGCCTCGCTTTCGGAATCCTGAACCTGTCTTTCCTGGCTTTCGAGCCGGCGTCGGTAGGAGTGAAGATCATCTTCACAAGATTTCTCTCGCCTTTCTGCCGACATGATCTCACGTCGCAACTGCTTAATATGCTCTTTAGTAGCTGTGCTGGGCTCCTCGTCGCCGAGTGCTTCAAGTGCCTTATCTAATTCTGCCTGAAGGCCGCTTGTCCGGCTGTGGGCCTCATCGTATTTGGCTTGGGCTGCATCGACGTTCGCTTGCATGGCGGGAAGGCGTTCCCTCCGTTTGGCGGCTTCCGTCACCACCATGTCGTAGATCTCTTGAAAAGCGGCAATGTCATCATCGATTGCCACAAGTTTCTCGGGACTTGCGGCGTCTTTTGCGGCCTCGAGGGTTTTGAGCGCTTCCTGCATGGCTGCATACGCTTTGTCTTTTGCGGCGGCCGCGTCTTCCGTTTGCAAGGCAACTGCACCGGTGGGGGAGCTGGTTTCTGCCGCGATCGCCGCTACGGGGGCGATTCCCGCGACAAGTGCCGCGGAAAGGGCGATGCCCACAGTTGCTCGTCTTGCTCTTCTTGCGAGAATGTCGTTCATCTCGGCACCTCATTTCAAGGGTCGGCGACTAACTTGGTAGCACTAATGTAAATATACCATGCTAGTTGACCCGACACTGGCTGGGTGTGCGCGTATACCCCTCTGAAAACTGAATCCCGTTAGAAATGACGAGTTGTTTACGCTTCTTTTGGGGTGGCGGTACTATCATGGTTCGAATTGAATGTGGATGATGATAGGGAGCGCCTATACATGATTGAGCTGCTCAGGCGTTTTGGTGGTAAGTTTCGCCGGTATATGGTGATTGGCCCTGCGTGTAAGCTGATCGAAGTGATCTTTGACCTGCTGACGCCGCTGGTGATTGCCCAGATGATCGATAAGGGTATTGGCGCACACGATGTCAACGCCGTCGTCCACTACGGTATGCTGCTTGGCGCCATGGCTGTGATCGGCATCTCGTTTACGCTCGTCTGCCAAAAGATGGCGGCGCTCACCTCGCAGGGCATGGGCACCGATATCCGCGGTGCGCTCTACCAGCACATCAACAAGTTGAGCTATGCCGAACTCGACCGCTTTGGCACGCCGTCGCTTATCACCCGCATCACCAACGACGTCAACCAGGTGCAGCTCGCTGTGGCGCTGGGCGTACGCATGCTCATCCGCTGGCCCTTCTTGGCGGTGGGCTCTATGTGCGCGGCCCTTGCCATCGACCTTAAGCTCGGCATGATCTTCTTGATCTGCACGCCCGCTATCGGCCTGGTGTTTTGGTCTGTCATGGCGCGCTGTATCCCGTATTACAGGCAGCTGCAGGCAAAGCTCGACCGCATCGCGCTTATCTGCCGCGAGGGGCTTTCGGGCGCCCGCGTTGTTCGCGCCTTTGTGCGTGAGGACCACGAGCGCGAGCGTTTTGCCCAAGCCGCCGATGACCAGGCCAATACTGCCATCGCGGTGGGCAAGCTCTCGTCAATCCTTAACCCCGTAACGTTTTTGGTGATGAACCTAGGCGTGTGCGCCATCCTGTGGGTGGGCGGCATACAGGTCAACGTGGGTGAGCTCACGCAGGGCCAGGTCATGGCGTTTGTGAACTACATGACGCAGACCCTGACCTCCATCGTGTACGTCGCCAACCTGGTCGTGGTCTTTACCAAGGCGAGCGCGAGTGCTTCGCGTATCAACGAGGTGCTCAACTGCGAGCCGAGCATCACCGACGAGGGCAATCAGTCGGTTGCGCTGCCCAAGCCGGGCAATGTCGCTCCAGTTCCTGCGCTGAGCTTGAGCCATGCGAGCTTCTCTTTTGGCGCCGGCGCTGCCAACGCCGTCAACGATGTGACCCTGGAGCTCCCACTGGGCAAGACGCTCGGCATTATCGGCGGCACGGGCAGCGGCAAGTCCACACTCGTCTCGCTTATCTCGCGCCTGTACGATGCGAGCACCGGCAGCGTGAGCGTGATGGGCGCCGACGTGCGCACCTGGCCGCTCGACCAGCTGCGCCGTGTGGTCGCGACCGTTCCGCAGCGCGCATCGCTGGTGAGCGGCTCCATCCGCAGCAACCTGACCTGGCGCGATGAAGCTGCGACCGACGAGGAGCTCTGGGCGGCACTCGACATGGCGCAGGCCAGCGAGTTCGTGCGCAACAAGCCGCAGGGCTTAGACGCCCCGGTCGAGGCGGGCGGCAAGAACTTTAGCGGTGGCCAGCGTCAGCGCCTGACCATCGCGCGTGCCTTGGTTGGTTCGCCTCAGATATTGATCATGGATGACTCCGCGTCGGCGCTCGACTTTAAGACCGACGCGGCGCTTCGCCATGCCATTCGCGAGCGCAGCGTGCGCGGTGCCGCCGAGGGCGGGCTGCCGCTCACGACGGTGATCGTAAGCCAGCGCGTCTCGACCGTTCGCGATGCCGACATGATCTGCGTACTCGACCACGGCTCGGTTGCGGGCCTGGGCACGCATGACGAGCTGTACGCGACCCGCCAGCTCTATCGCGAGATTTGCCAGTCGCAGCTGCGCCGCGAGGAGCTCGAGGGCCAGCAGGGGAGTGCAGCGCTCGCGCCCACTCCGGCGCCCGCGTCCACCCTAAGCCCCGCGTCCGCCCCGACTGCCCCGGCATCCATTTGCGCAAAGGAGGGCTGCTAAATGAATCCGTACACTTCCTCCGGTTCGGTCGCCACGATGACGGCCAACGTGTCCGGTAACGATAACCTCAACGACCTGGGCGACGGTCCGCGCCAGCCCGGCGACCCCGAGCGCTATCCCGTGGGTGCGGTGACTCGCCGTCTGATGGGCTACGTTCGTCCGCATCGCATTTCGTTTGTTGCGTCGTTTGTGAGTGCCGCCATCTCCGTGATTCTGCAGCTCTACACGCCGATTCTCATCGGCGAGGGCATCGACCTTATCGTCGCCGCCGGGCAGGTGGACTTCGACGCGCTGCTGCCGCTCGTTACCAAGCTCGCGATTGTCGTCGTAGGTGCTGCGGCCTTCCAGTGGCTGCAGGGCTATTGCGTCAACCGCCTGTCTTACGAAACGGTGCGCGACATGCGCGTGGAGGCGAGCGATAAGCTCAGCCGCATGCCGCTCAGCTTTATCGACAGCCATGCCCACGGCGACCTCATGAGCCGCGTGGTCAACGATGTCGACCAGGTGGGCGACGGTCTGCTGCAGGGCTTCACGCAGCTCTTCACCGGTGTTATTACCATCGTGGGCACGCTCGCGTTTATGCTTTCCATCAACCTGACCATGACGCTCGTGGTGGTACTCGTCACGCCGCTTTCCATTTTTGCAGCCGGTGCTATCGCCAAGCTCTCCAACAAAAGCTTTACGGCACAGCAGCGTATTCAAGGGCAGCTCGGTGGCCATATCGAGGAGTATGTGGGCGAGCAAAAACTGGTGGATGCGTTTGCCTACGGCCCGAACGCCCAAGCGCGCTTCGACGCCCTCAACGCCGAGCTCTATACGGCAGGTGAACGCGCACAGTTTATGGGCTCGCTTTCCAACCCCGGTACGCGCTTTATCAACAACATCATCTATGCCGTGGTCGCCGTGATTGGCTGCGTGGGCGTGATCACGGGCGTGCCCGCTGCGCTCACGGTGGGCGGCGTGCAGATTTTCCTGTCCTATGCCAACCAGTACACCAAGCCGTTCAACGAGGTCACCAACGTCATTACGCAGATCCAGACGGCGTATGCCTCGGCGCGCCGCATGTTTGCGCTGCTCGATGCGCGCGAGCAGGAGCCCGATGCGGCGGATGCCGTGGAACTTGCCGCCCCGCAGGGTGAGGTGACCTTTGAGCATGTGGACTTTAGCTACGTGCCCGACCGCAAGCTGCTGCAGGATATCTGCATCGAGGCCAAGCCCGGCATGCGCTTTGCCCTCGTTGGCCCTACGGGCTGCGGCAAGACGACGCTCATCAATTTGCTGCTGCGATTCTACGATATCGATGCCGGTCGCATCGCAGTCGATGGCCGGTCTTCGCGTGGCTACACGCGCGCAAGCCTGCGCCGCGCCTTTGGCATGGTGCTGCAAGATACCTGGTTGTTCGAGGGCACCGTGGCCGAAAACATCGCCTACGGCTGTCCCGACGCTACGCGCGAGCAGGTTATCGAAGCTGCCAAGCACGCGCACGCGCACAAGTTTATCGTGCAGCTGCCAGGCGGCTACGATACGGTCATCGGCGAGGACGGCGGCACGTTTAGCCAGGGCCAAAAGCAGCTGCTGTGCATTGCGCGCGTCATGCTCACCGACCCGGCTATCTTGCTGCTGGACGAGGCAACGTCGAGTATCGACACGCGCACCGAGCTGCAGGTGCAGGCGGCATTCGACGAGCTCATGGCCGGTCGCACAAGCTTTGTGGTGGCGCACCGCCTGTCGACGATCCGCAACGCCGACTGCATTCTGGTCATGCGCGACGGCCAGATTATCGAGCGTGGCACGCACGACGAGCTGCTGGCGGCAGATGGCTTCTATGCCGAGCTCTACCGCAGTCAGTTTGCCCAGTGAGCAAGCCCGTGGGGCAAATTAATCAATCGACAGACGGTGGTTTACATCTGTCACGTTAGTACTAAGATATTCATCTAATAAATTGCATTAGTGGCTTTAGTTTTGGGGGAAACGAGGCAACGTGACTATGACGTGCTCTTTGGTGGTTAACAGCAAGAGCGGTAATACCAGGATGGTTTCGGGCGCGATCAAGCGCGCTCTGCAGGCTGCGGGCGTTGAGTTTGTCCATGCCGCGGCGTTGAGCGACGATGCGGATGCAGATCAGGTTGCGCTCGAGGCGCAGGGCGCCTGCGCGGCCGACACGGTGCTCGTCGGCTTTTGGTGCGACAAGGGCGCGTGCACGCCTTCGGTTGCCGCGCTGCTCTCCGCTCTGCACGGCAAGCGCGTTTTCCTCTTTGGTACCTGCGGTTTTGGCGCCGACCAGAGCTATTATCAGCAGATTATCGATCGCGTGACCTCCAATTTGGCTGGGGATGCCGAGCTTGCGGGCTGGGCGATGTGCCAGGGCAAGATGGGTCCCGCGGTCAAGCAGCGCTACGAGGCCATGCTCGAGCAAGATCCCGACAACGCCCGCGCTAAGTTGCTGCTCGATAACTGGGTCGCCGCAAAGGATCACCCCACCAAGGAAGATCTGGACAACATGGCTGCAGCCGCCAAAAAGGCCGTGCTGGGGGAGTAGCTCCCATCGCTGACGGCGGTCGGTCCATCTTTCTAAATGAAACGTCCTCCCGGGCGTCGGGGCACGAAGTTCCCTGCTCTACAGTCCTGCGCAAGACGAAGGCCACATTAAGTGGCCTTCTTTGCGTGCGGAACTCGCGACCAACCTTATGCCTCGCCCGCGGTCCCGGACCTTCCGGGTTCGGGGCGCGACACACCGGACTGGGTTATCTGAATAAATATGGCGAAGGCCCCTTTCGGGGCCTTCTTTGTTAAAGGAATTCGCCTACTCGGTGGACTTCGGGTTCTAGGTCTACGTCGAACTGCTCTTTGACTTTGGCTTGGATGTCGCGGATGAGTTCGTCGACGTCGGCGGCGGTGGCGTGGTCGGCGTTGACGATGAAGCCGCAGTGCTTCTCGCTCACCTGCGCGCCGCCAACGGCGTGTCCTCGCAGGCCGGCGTCCATGATGAGCTTGCCGGCAAAGTAGCCCTCGGGGCGCTTGAAAGTGGAGCCAGCACTCGGCATGTCGAGCGGCTGCTTGTCCTCGCGGCGCTGGCGGTAGTCGTCCATGTCGGCCTTGATCATCGCGGCGTTGCCCGGAGCGAGATTGAAGGTGGCCGAAAGCACGATGAAGCCGTCGTCGGCAATGCGGCTCTTGCGATAGCCCAGGTTGAGCTCATCGACATCGAACTCGATGATGTTGCCGCTGCCACGGGTGCCGTCGTCGAGCTGGCGAGCAGGTTTGTAGACGCGCACGGACTCCAGCACATCGGCCATGCAGGCGCCGTAAGCTCCGGCGTTCATGTAGCAGGCGCCGCCGACCGATCCGGGGATGCCCGAGATGGGCTCCATGCCGGTAAGGCCGGCCTCGGCTGCCGCCGCGGCGACATCGGAAAGCAAGGCACCGGCTGCCGCCGTGACATGCGTGCCGTCGACCGTAATGTCGGAGAGGCCTTCGCCCAGCGCCACGACGACGCCGCGGATGCCCTTGTCGCCGACGAGCAGGTCGGAGCCGTTGCCCACGATGGTGAGGGGCAGATCGCAGCGATAGCAGGTATCGAGCGTGGCGACGAGGCTCTGCTCGGTATCGGGCGTGACAAAGACGTCGGCCGGGCCGCCGATCTTAAACGTGGTGTGCTCGCGCATGGGCTCGCTCATCAGCACGTTGTCCTCGCCGGCAACGCCAGCAAGCGCGCACAGCAGGTCCTCGTTAAAAAAGTCGTTCTCGTGCATACGAATATCCGCCTTTTGGTGGTCGTTGTCATCAATCGATTGCAATATACCCCACCCGGACGGATTTGGTGCGCTGGCGGCGATAAAACAGCCGTCTACCGGATTGGTAAAGTGTTTATCACCGAGGTAGAGGGGTAGTCGCTATACTTTCAAGAGATTGCGCGTAAACCCGGAAGGAGCGAGATGGCCAACAAAGTCACCCTCAAGCAGATCGCCCAGGAGGTGGGGCTTTCCCCCTCGTCGGTCTCGCTTGTGCTCAATAATCGGCCCTGTCGCATCTCGGAAGAAAACCGCAAACTCATCAAAGAGGTCGCGGCGCGCAACCACTATGTTCCCAACCAGATCGCGCGCAGCCTGGTCATGCGCGAGTCGCGCACCCTGGGCCTTATCGTCCCTAACATCGAGAGCCGCTTTTTTGCTTCGCTCGCCGGTAGCCTGGAAAAGCGCTGCCGCGAGGACGGCTATGCGCTCTTCATTACCAGCTCGGGCGGAAGCGCCGATGACGATCTGGAGCTGCTGCGCCAGCTGGTGACGCGCGGCGTTGATGGCGTCTTCCTGGTCGTGGGCGACGAGTTCTCCGACGACCGCGCCCTGCGCGAAGAAGTCAGCCATCTGCCTATCCCTGCCGTGATGGTCGACCGTGCCATTGAGGGGCTCGAGTGCGACAAGGTGATGTTCGACCACGAGATGGGTGGCTACATGGCCACCCGCTATCTGATCGAGCAGGGCCACCGTCGCATTGCCTGCTTGGTTAACGCGCGCCGTTCCAATACGGGGCGTAAGCGACTTGCCGGCTATGAGCGCGCGCTGCGCGAGGTTGGCCTGCCTATCGACGCACGTTTGGAGTTTGAGAGCGAGTACTACATTCCGAGTGCCTACGAGGCCTCGGAGGCGGTGCTCGCAACTGATGCCACCGCCGTGTTCGCAAGCTCGGATAACATTGCCCTTGGTTTGCTCAAGCGCCTGCACGAGATGGGGAAGAGCATCCCGGGCGATATCTCGGTGGTGAGCTATGACAACTCGGCGGCCGACGTTCTCTTTGAGCCGGCGCTGACCGCGATTGAGCAGGATCCTGGTGTCCTTGCGGAGCATGCTTTTGGCTGCATGTCCAAGCGTCTTGCCGGTAGGGGCGGCAGGCGTGCCGAAGAGGTCGTCCTGGAGCCGGCGCTTATCGTTAAGGGCAGCGTGCTCGAACTTACCGAATGTAGCTAAGCGTACTTGAATGTAGCTAAGCGTACTTGTTTGTTTGCATAGATTGCATGCGGAGTGTCCGCTATTTGCCGGCGGGGCCGGGGTGCCTGCCTTGTTTTGAGAAGTTCGCGGAGCCCACTTCTTAAAACAAGGCAGGCACCC
>CABUMZ010000084.1 GCA_902492825.1 uncultured Collinsella sp. | reverse complement strand
AGATTTCCCCCTTTCGCTCCGGCTGCAAGCAGAGTCGCTCAGGAGGAAACTCAGCCCCTCCCGCCCCGGCCTGCGGTGACTTGGCTGCATCGCGTGCTGCCGAAGGGGCTTTGCGCGATGACTAGGGCTGAAAAAAATGAGTGTGGGATCTGCCGTTCGAATGAACGGCAGATCCCACGTTAATATTTCAGCCAACGTACGTCATGGCAATCCCCGGTAGGTCCCCGGGTGCCCCGCGGCGGTCTGGTGTTTTCATCTGAACGACTTTGCGAAGCAACCGGAGCTCATTTATTTCAGCAAACGTACGTCATAGCAATATCCGGTAGGTCGCAGGGTGGCGGCTGAGCCTTTCCCTCGGGAAACTTCGCGAAGCCCAGTTCCCGAGGGAAAGGCTCAGCCGCCACCACAAAGACCGCAGGGACGGGAGCAGCTATACTACTCTCAGTAGTTAAGGGTCGCGGATTGGCCGCGTCACCGCTCTCAACAGGAGGTCTTTGTTTATGGCAGATCAGAAGCCGGTTGTCGGGATCATCATGGGCTCCAAGTCCGATTTGGGCGTTATGGAGGGCTGCACCGCCGAGCTCGAGGCACTGGGCGTGCCCTATGAGCTCGTGATTGCAAGCGCGCACCGCACGCCGGCGAAGGTCCATGAGTGGGCCTCGACTGCTGCCGACCGCGGTATCAAGGTGATTATCGCTGCTGCCGGCAAGGCTGCTCACCTGGGCGGTGTCGTGGCTGCGTTTACTCCGCTGCCGGTTATTGGCGTGCCTATGAAGACGAGCGATCTGGGTGGTATGGACTCGCTGCTGTCGATGGTTCAGATGCCTTCGGGCGTGCCCGTTGCCTGTGTGGCCATCAACGGTGCCAAGAACGCTGCCATTTACGCCACGCAGATTCTGGGCGCATGCGATGTCGAGTACCGCAAGGTTATCGAGAAGATGAAGCAAGAGATGGCTGACGCCTAAGCGCTCTGCCAGTCCATTTGCAGCATAAGGAGAGCCATGTCCGACTATCAGGGAAAGCGTTTTTCGGCTTCTCGGATTCCCGATCCAGCCAAGTCGGGAGCAGCCCGCGCACCGCAGCAGGGTCGGACATCCTCTCCTCAGCAGCCGCGCGCGCCGCGCCCCGTGACGCCGGCGAAGCATCGCCGTCAGGATACGCCGGCTGCATATCGTCCTTCGTCATACAGTACGGCCAAGAAGTCACCTCGCTCTTCGGCGCATGCCGCGCCATCAAGCTATACCGAGCCGCCGCGCAAAAAGCGCCGCTCCGTCATTCCCATTCTGCTCATCATCATCGGCATTGGCCTGATCGTTGCTGCGGCCGCTATCTTTATCAACGCGCAGATTGGCTACAAGCAGGCGAGCGAGTCGTATCAAAAAATCGAAAAGCAATATGTGAGCGACAAGGACGCCAGCGGCGTGCCGATTATCGATTTCAATGCGCTTGCCCAGACAAATCCCGAGGTTGTGGGTTGGATTTACGCGCCCGGCACCAACATCAACTACCCCGTGGTGCAGACCAACAACAACTCCAAGTACCTCAACACGCTATTCGACGGCACCGCTAATGCCTCGGGAGCCATCTTCTTGGATAGCGACGACACCGCGCCCGGCATGGTTGATCAGCAGACCACGATCTACGGCCACCACATGAACGACGGTTCGATGTTCAACGTGATTTCGGATACGACCGATCAGGCGACGTTCGACAGCATGGAATACGTGTACTACATCACGCGCGATGCGACGTATAAGTTGCGCCCGCTGGCGACCAAGGTGGTCGAGGACACATATGCCAAGGCGCGCACGCCCAACTTTGAGGGCGATGACGGACTGAAGAATTACCTGTCCGAGATGCTCGACGGCGCCTCGGCCGTGGCGAGCGATGCCACCGATCGTGCCGCTTCGGCAACCAAGGTCGTAACGCTTGTGACTTGCCGTTCGCTGTCATTTAGCAATACGCGCGCAGTCATGGTGCTCACGCCGGTCGAGGAATAAAGTGTCCGGGAGCCCCGTCCCAAAAGATTACCCTGGAAATCAAAAGGAGAAATGATGCTTGAGAACGGCAAATCGATGCCTTCGGTTGATGCTTGGCTGCGCGAAGCCAAGGCCGATGCTTCGGCGGCTGATTGTGGGATGTACCTGACACACAACGGCGTGGTGCGTGCGACGCCTAAGTCCGAGGTGCGTGGGATCGAGACAAATGGTGTGGCGCCTGGACATAAGGTGGGCGGCATGGTGTTCGGCTTCGATGCCGAAAAGGTGCAGGCCGCCATCGAGGCAACGCGCACGATGCCGGGTATCGGCTATGTGCGCGTGTGGCTGGCGAGCGGCGAGCTTGCCGTGGGCGACGACATCATGCTCGTACTCATCGGCGGAGACATTCGCCCACATGTGGTCGACGCACTGCAGGCGCTCGTCGGTACCATCAAAAATGAGTGTGTGAGCGAGGTCGAGCGCGAGGCGTAAGGCCGGCAGCAGCACTCGCCAACAAAAAGCCCACTGGCAGTTCATCAGTCTACCAGTGGGCTTTTCGGTGTGTTGGAAAATCTCGGCATTGCATGGCGCTACACGCGCGTCGTATCCTTGGGGCTCATGGTCATGCTCTGGAAGCGATTCTCCATAAAGTCATTATCGAAGTACTTGCCGTAGAACTGCGCGACGGGAATATCCGGCTCCGTGCCGTTGACGCGCTGGTACCAGTAGTCGAGCGACTGCAGTGTCATAACGCCATCGACCAGCATAATGATGGTGAAGATGACGGTAGCCGAGTAGCGGCTCTTCCACGGAATCATGTTGATGAGCTTGAGCAGCCTCGGCAGCAGCAGCTTGATCCAGATGAGGCCACCCAGGCCCCACAGACAGGCGAAGCCCGTGCAGGTGCGTCCGCCCGTAAGGACCACGAGCGGGTCGGGCATACCGAACAGCGTTATGTGCGAGTAGCTCCACGAGACCACGCCAAACGCGGTCTGCATAAACCAGCCCACGAACACCTCAAAGCTGGCGCCGAGCAGGGCGCTCACCAGGAAAATGATGATGGGGTTCTTTTTATAGAAGCGGTTGAGCACCATGGTCATGAGCACGGCACCAAAGCCGTAGATGGGGCTGAAGGGGCCAAACAGCATACCGGCGCGGTCCTGGTAGACACCCGGATCGTTGACGGTCATATGCCAGATATCCTCCAGGACCAGGCCGAGCACGCAGCAGACAAAGAATACCCAGAACAGGTTGAAGTAGTTGAGCTTGATGTAGCCCTCGCCGGTTTCATCGCGCCCGAGCATGCCCTCGGCGGCGGCGTCGCGGTCGAGCATCTCCTGCAGGCGGCGCTGCAGCTCGCGCTCCTGGCGCAGTGTGGGGTCGACGGTGGCCGAAAGCGCGACGAGGATGCCGAGCTGGATGGCAGGGCGCAGCAAGAAGGGCCCGATGCCCTGGAGCATCACGTCAACCAAAAGCTCGACGACGGTAAACGCGATAAGGATATAGGACAGACGGGCGGCATTGCGGCGCTGGTTCTTGATGAGGTCCAGGCCAAAGAAGATCAAGATGACGGCACTGGCAGCCGAGAGCATGATGCCGGCGACGATAAGGCCGACCGCGACGAGCGTGTTGTCGCCGAGCTTGGCGGCGGCGTTGCCGTTGATGAGCGCGGTGATGACCTGCCACATAAAGGCGCCGACCGAAGGGAGCGTGCCCACGCCGGACAGGATGCATAGGACGGCGTACACCTTAATGATGAGGGGGATCTTCTTGACCTCCGTGGCGCTGGGGACGCTGGGGTCGAGTTCGTTTCGATCCATACATAACCTTTCTCGTTTTGCTGTAGGTACAAGGATACGCCGCCGACCTGCCAAAAGACAGGACGAACGTCCCAATTGCAACAATGCAAGCCCCAACGGCGGACGAGACGCGTCGCGACGGAAGCATGCGGGATCGTCGGTCCCGAGGCGCCTGCCCAATAAAATGTTTGGCTGCAAAACGGATTATAAGCTCGGTGGGCTTTTAAAAAGCGCTGCTCATGCGCTGGGGAGCGCGTCGCGCCGTGCGTATAATAAGGCGGGTAACGCCAAAATACGAGGCTCTGAGGGGATGCCATGTCTCAAGAAACCATCCGCGCGGCCGAGCGCGCCGCGGGACAGGTGAAGACCATGTCGACGTATGATCCGGACTCCGACCAGCTGCATGAGGAATGTGGCATTTTCGGCGTATGGGCGCCCGATCGCGATGTGGCTCGACTGACGTACTTTGGCCTGCGTGCGCTGCAGCACCGTGGCCAGGAATCGGCGGGAATCGCCGTGGGTGACGGCGGCACGGTTATGGTCCGCAAGGATCTGGGCCTGCTCGACCGTGTGTTCTCCAACGCCGACCTGTCGACGCTCTCCGGCCAGCTGGCCGTGGGCCACGTGCGCTATGGCACCGCCGGCGCCAAGAGCTGGGAAGCCTCGCAGCCGCATCTTTCCACCATCAACAGCGTCATTATCGCGCTTGCTCACAACGGCACTCTGGTCAACACCGACGAGCTGCGCCGCCAGCTGATCGAGCTGGGCGTGCCGTTCCTCTCCAATTCGGATTCCGAGGTCGCGACCAAGCTTATCGGCTACTTTACCCAGCGCACGGGTCATCTGCGCGAGGGCATTCGCAAGACCATGGAGCTTGTGCGCGGCGGCTACGCCATGACGCTCATCAACGAGCAGGCGCTCTACGCATTCCGCGATCCGCACGGCATTCGCCCGCTTGTACTGGGCAAGCTGGTGGACGAGGGCCTGGACCAGGCCGATGCCGCATCCGTTTCGCAGCTGCCGTCGCAGGACGGCGCCGCGACGGTCGACGCCACCACCCATGTCACCCGCGCCGGCGGCTGGGTCGTCGCCTCCGAGACCTGCGCACTCGATATCGTGGGCGCCGAGTATGTCCGTGATGTCCGTCCCGGTGAGATTTTGCGTATCAGCGCCGAGGGCCTTGTGTCCGAGCAGGGCGTGCCTGCCGCCGAAGAGCCTGCTAACTGCATCTTTGAGCAGGTCTACTTCGCCCGCCCCGATTCCATCATGAACGGCAAGAGCGTCTACGCCTGCCGTTATGACATGGGTCGTCAGCTGGCACATGAGGAGCCCGTCGAGGCCGACCTAGTCATCGGCGTGCCCGACTCCGGCCTGCCGCCCGCGGAGGGCTATTCGCACGAGAGCGGCATTCCCTTTGGCGAGGGCCTCATCAAGAACCGCTACGTGGGACGCACGTTTATCGAGCCCACGCAGGAGCTGCGTGCCATGGGCGTGCGTATGAAGCTCAACCCGCTGCGCGACAACATCGAGGGCAAGCGCCTAGTCGTCATCGACGACTCCATCGTCCGCGGCACCACCATGGTGCAGCTCGTCAAGATGCTGCGCAACGCCGGCGCCAAGGAGATTCATATCCGCATCAACTCGCCCGAGGTCATCTGGCCGTGCTTCTACGGCATCGATACCGACGTGCAGTCGCAGCTTATCAGCGCCAACAAGACGGTCGACGAGATTTGCGAGTATATCGGCGCCGATTCGCTGGCCTTCCTTTCGGTCGAGGGCCTGCTTAAGGTCATGCCCAAAGGCGGTTACTGCGATGCGTGCTTTACCGGCCGCTACCCCGTGGCGATTCCCGAGAGCTTTGGCCGCGACAAGTTCATGGAGGGCTTTAAGCCCCGCAACCTGGACAAGCCGCTGCATGTTGATGACGACGCCGTGGTCGAGAAATACGACGACCGCAGTTGGGAAGAGGAGCACGGCGAGGCCTAAAACCTGCCATGTAGGGACAGGTTTATTTTGGTAGGTTTTACCTGCTGTTTTGTTGATATGGCGGCGCGTGCTGTTATGGCGCGCGCCGAAATGAACGCAACTATGAGCACCGTTTGGCGCCCGCGCGGCGCCACGGTAGTGGGAGAGGAAGGCTCAGATGAGCGACAGCAAGCATGTGACGTATGAGGATGCCGGCGTCGATACCGCTGAGGGCGGCCGCGCCGTCGACGCTATTAAGCAAATGGTTAAGGACACCAACCGTCCCGAGGTCATCGGCGGCATCGGTGGCTTCGGTGGCTTATTCTCGGCCGCCGCGCTTAAGGATATGGAAGACCCGATTCTGATTAGCGGTACCGACGGCGTGGGCACCAAGCTCGTGCTCGCCCAGATCATGGACCGTCACGAGACGGTGGGCCAGGACCTGGTCGCCATGTGCGTCAACGACATTTTGGCTTCGGGCGCCGAGCCGCTGTTCTTCCTGGACTACGTTGCCATCGGCCACATCGAGGCCGAGCACATGGCAAAGATCATCAAGGGCGTGGCCGACGGCTGCAAGCTCGCGGGCTGCGCGCTCGTGGGCGGCGAGATGGCCGAGCACCCGGGCGTCATGGCTCCGGCCGACTACGACCTTGCCGGCTTTACCGTGGGCGTCGTCGACCGTCCCAAGATGCTCGACCCCGCAAACGTCCGCCCGGGCGATGTGATCCTGGGCCTGCCTTCCACCGGCGTGCACTCCAACGGCTACTCGCTCGTGCGCAAGGTCATCGGCGTCGACGGCATTAAGCCGGGTACGCCCGAGGCCGCCGCTAAGGCCGAGGAGCTGAGCCGTCCGCTCGAGGAGCTCGGTGGCGCTTCGCTGGCTGACGCTCTGCTGGCCCCCACGCGCATCTACGTCAAGCCGGTTCTTGAGCTGCTTCGCGGCGGCGCTCCGGTGCACGCTATCGCCCACATCACCGGCGGCGGTATCACCGAGAACCTCAACCGCGCGCTTGCCGACGACGTCGACGCCGTGGTCGCCCGCAACGGTGCCGAGATGGGCTGGGACGTTCCGCCCGTCATCACCTACGTGTCGCGCCAGGCCGAGCTCGCGCCCAACGAGGCATGCAAGACCTTCAACATGGGCGTCGGCCTGTGCCTGATCGTCGCCCCCGAGGACGAGGCCGCGGTGACCGAGGCTCTGGTCGCGCTAGGCGAGAAGCCGTTCCGCGTGGGCGAGTGCGTCGAGGGTTCCGGTAAGGTCGTGTACTCCGATGAGCGCTAACGAGCAGATGGCTGCTGCCGAGGGCCTGGGCTTTGTGCCCTACACCCGTCCGACCGGCACCGATACGGCCGAGCCGCTTAAGATCGGCGTGCTTATCAGCGGTTCGGGTACCAACCTGCAGGCGCTGATCGACCTGATCGCCGTCGGCAAGCTCAACGCCTCGATTGAGCTTGTGGTGTCGAGCCGTCCTTCGGCCAAGGGCTTGCAGCGCGCCGAGCGTGCGGGGATCCAGAGGCTCACGCTGTCCAAGGATGTCTATGCCGATCCCATCGCGGCTGACGAGATCATCGCGCATGAGCTGCTCGAGCGCGGCTGCGAATATGCGGTCATGGCCGGTTACATGCGCATGGTGCACACGCCTCTGCTGGCGGCGTTTCCCAACCGCGTGGTCAACCTGCACCCGGCGCTGCTGCCGAGCTTTACCGGTGCCCATGCGATTGACGATGCGTTTGCTCGCGGCGTCAAGGTGACCGGCGTGACCGTGCACTTTGCCAACGAGATCTACGACAACGGCCCCATCATCGCCCAGCGTGCGCTGGCTGTTGAGGAGGGCTGGGATGTCGATACGCTCGAGGAGCACATCCACGCGATCGAGCACGTGCTGTATCCCGAGGTCGTGCAGATGCTCGCCGATGGCCGCGTCCACGTGCTGGAGAACGGCAAGGTCGCAATTGATGTGCCCCGCGGCTAGCGGTGCACAGTACAATTTAGTTGATGGTCAGGGTGGTCATTGGCGCCAAGGCGCGCGTGACCACCTTTTGTTTTGGTAGTCGCCTGCGACGTTCTTGAATGACTACTCATTTAAGAACGTCCCCAATGACTAGCAGGTGACTAGGTGAGAGAGGTGAGCGCATGACGGATAACGAAGCGCTGTTTACGCCTGAGCTGGTGTTTTTTGATTGGGGGTGTGCGACGCCGGGCGAGGTGTTTGCGCAGCTCGAGAGCGAGCTCGCCCCGCGCGGCTACATTGCCGATGGCTGGCTTGACGCCGTTCGCGCACGCGAGGACGCCTATCCCACGGGCCTTGCCATGCCGGCGGCCAATATCGCCATCCCGCATACTGATCCCGGATTTGTGGCTAAGCCCTATATCGCGGTGGTAAAGCCTGCCGTGCCCGTGACATTCAACGCTATGGCGGGCATGGGCGCCCCCGTGCCGGCGCAGATTATCATCAATCTGGGCATTGCCGAGCCGGGCGGTCAGGTCGAGGCCCTGCAAGCGCTCATGAATATCTTTATGGATGCCGACGCCGCAGCCGACGTGCTCGGCCAGACCACACCCCAGGGCGTGGTCGACGCCATCCGCCGCCACTTCTAAGGTGGAACAAAGCCGGCGCCTGGGGACGTTCCTTTTCTGCCGGCAGTTAGGGACAGTCCCCAAGTGCCGGCACAGACGATATGAGCAGGACATAAAAACATTGAGAGCCCCTGCTGCATGAAAGACCG
>CABUMZ010000083.1 GCA_902492825.1 uncultured Collinsella sp. | reverse complement strand
CCCCATCGGCGAGGAAGAGGATTCTCACCTGGGCGACTTCATCGAGGACTCCCAGGCTATCGTTCCGCCCGATGCGGCCAGCTTCTCCATGCTGCAGGAGCAGCTCACCCAGGTGCTCGATTCGCTTGCCGATCGTGAGCGCAAGGTTATCGAGCTGCGCTTTGGCCTTGTCGACGGACATCCCCGTACGCTCGAGGAAGTCGGCCGCGAGTTTGGTGTCACGCGCGAGCGCATCCGCCAGATTGAGTCCAAGACCCTGGCCAAGCTCCGCCATCCCAGCCGTAGCAGCAAGCTGAAGGACTATATTGAGTCTTAACCTCGCAAGCAAGAAGCGCCCTCAAGCACATCCGCTTGAGGGCGCTTTCATGTAGTTGTCGGGGACGTTCTTGAATGACTGGTCGTTTAAGAACGTTCCCAATGACTAGGTCGGAAAATTTCTTAAAAAAGTTCTTGCCCTGAGCTGATTCGTCCGTATAATAAACTTCGTTGCTTGAGAGCACGCACCTATTCCTCGGTAGCTCAATGGTAGAGCACGCGGCTGTTAACCGCGCTGTTGTAGGTTCGAGTCCTACCCGGGGAGCCAGAATTTTCAGCCCTTTTCGTTGGGCTTTTAAATTCCTCGGTAGCTCAATGGTAGAGCACGCGGCTGTTAACCGCGCTGTTGTAGGTTCGAGTCCTACCCGGGGAGCCAGGTTGTAAAACCCGTCGCTTATGCGGCGGGTTTTTTCATGCCGCGATCGCCGTTCGCGAACGTTACCATATCAACATTTCGTGTCGAGGATGTAATCCCGAGGCCCGCCACCTCAACATGGCGCGGTCGTTGTAGAATATTGCAATGATTGCTCCCACGACATGGTGCCGCGAGCACCAAGAAAAGGAGATTCTTGTGTCTGAGACCATTAACGGCAGCCTGAGCGTCTCGAACGACGTTATTGCCGATATTGCCGGTTATGCCGCGATGACGTGCTATGGCGTTGTCGGTATGGCTGAGCAGCTCCAGGGCGCCGAGAGCGTGCGCCTGCTTGCCGGTCAGCGCCTCCGTAAGGGCGTGCTTGTGTCCGCCGACGAGAACGGCCTTACGGTCGATCTTCACGTCGTGCTCGAGAACGGCGTCAACATGAAGTCCGTCTGCCACAATCTTTCGAGCTCCGTTGCCTTCACTCTGCAGGAGATCGCCCAGATCGATCCCGCCAGCCTTAAGATCGGCATCCATATCGACGCACTCAAGAGCCGTCTGAACTAGCATCCGAAAACGGAGATTCAAATACCCATGATTGCAAAGACCATTCGCACCTGTTTTCCGATCGCTGCGGCTGCTGTTTCCGACAAGGCCGAGGAGATCAACAAGCTCAACGTCTTCCCCGTACCCGACGGCGACACCGGTACCAACATGTCGCTCACGCTCGCTTCGGTGACCAAGGAGCTCTCCGCCCTTCCTGCCGACGCCGACATGGAAGCCATCGCCGCCGCCATCACCCACGGCTCCCTGATGGGTGCCCGCGGCAACTCCGGTGTCATCACCTCGCAGATCCTGCGCGGCGTGGCCGAGGGTCTCGTCTCTGCCGATGAGCCCATCACGTCCGCCAACATCGCCTTTGCGTTCCGTCGTGCCGTCAAGGTCGCCTTCCAGGCCGTCCGCAAGCCCATCGAGGGCACGATTCTCACGGTGCTGCGCGATGTCTCGACCAAGGCCGACGAGTGTGAGAAGAAGAAGTTCTCGGCCGAGGACGCGCTCGACGCCATCGTCGTCGAGGCGTACCAGTCCGTCGCCCGCACGCCCGACCTGCTGCCCGTTCTGAAGGAGAACGGCGTGGTCGACTCCGGCGCCTTTGGCTTCGCCATCTTCCTTGAGAACTTTGTGGCTGCAGCACTTGGCCGCAGCACCGTTGTCGAGGATTTCTCCGCCACGTTTGATTCCGCTGTCTCTGCCCGCGACGCGGCCCTTGGTCGCGTTGAGATCGAGGCCAACGACGATTGGGAGGGCTCGGAGTTCCGCTACTGCAACGAGTTCCTGTTTAAGGCCGACGCCCCGTTTGATGAGGACGAGTGCCTTAAGTTCCTGGGTTCCATGGGCGACTGCGAGCTTCTCGTGGGCGCCTATCCCGACTACAAGATCCATGTGCACTCCAACACCCCCAACCTGGTGCTCGAGCACATGCTGCAGCTCGGTCAGATCTATGAGGTCTTTATCCACAACATGGAGATGGAGGCCCACGACCGTACCGCCAAGATCCACGAGGATCAGGAAAAGGCCGCCGAGCCCGCCAAGGCGCTGGGCTTTGTCGCCGTTGCCGCCGGTTCCGGCGAGGCCGACATCCTCAAGTCCCTCGGCGTCGACGTGATCGTGTCCGGTGGCCAGACTATGAATCCCTCGACCGCCGACCTGCTGGGCGCGGTGGACCAGGTCAACGCGACCTCGGTCATCATCCTGCCCAACAACGGCAACATCCGCATGGCCGCTGAGGCTGCTGCTTCAGCCTGCACCGACAAGAAGGTCGCCGTCGTTCCCACCAAGACCGTCCCGCAGGCCTTCTCCGCGCTGTTCGCGGTCCTGCCCGATTCCGAGCTCGAGGATGCCGTCGCCGCCATGGTCGACGCCATCAGCGAGGTCCGCGATGGCGAGGTCACCCGCGCCGTGCGCGACTCCAGTGCCTCTGACGGTTCTCCGATTCACTCCGGTGACGTCATGGGTATCATCGCCGGCTCCATCGACGTGGTCGGTTCCGACGTGAAGCAGGTCACGCTCGACTGCATCAACCGCATGCAGGAGGAAGAGGAGGGCGACGCGCTGACGATTCTGGCCGGCGAGGAGCTGTCCGATGAGGCCTTCCAGGAGATCGTCGACGCTATCGAGGAGGCTCAGCCCGACTTGGAGATTGACGCCCATCGTGGCGAGCAGCCGCTCTATCCCGTGATCTTCTCGATCGAGTAGGCAACTGCCCATGTCCGAGCTGTGCTCCGTGCCGCGCGTCTCGGAGCGCTTTGCCCAGAGCAATGCGCTCGACGAGGATATCGCGCGACTCAAATATGTTTCGGGTAAACGTGAGGAGGCCCTTCGCCGTCTGGGAATTCGGACGGTGGGGGACCTCCTTCTCCATATCCCTCATCGATACCTCGACTTTACCCGTTCTTGGTCTATCGAGATGGCGCCCATCGGTACCGTGTGCACCATCATCGCCACGGTCGACCGTATCGTCCAAAAGCAGCCGCGTCCGCGCATGCAGGTGACCGAGGTCTCGCTTGTTGACGAGACGGGCGTGCTGCAGGTCGCCTTTTTCCGCCAGCCCTGGATTGCCCAGCAGCTTAAGCAGGGCGACCGCCTGGCCGTGATGGGCAAGGTCGAGTTTGCCTACGGCTTTAAGCAGATGGCCTCGCCGCACTTTGAAAAGCTCGAGGACGGGCGTGCCGCAGGCACCATCCTGCCGGTCCATTACGTGAGTGATGGCGTGAGCCAGGCGTGGATGCGCCGCATCGTAAGCGGCGCGCTCGAGGTCGTCGGCAATCCGTTCGATCCGATTCCCGCGCCGCTGCGCGCAAAGCGGAAGCTCATGAGCAATGCCCGCGCGTTGCGTTCGATCCACTTTCCCTCGAGCATGGCTGAGCGCGACATCGCACGCCGGCGTCTTGCCTACGAGGAGTGCCTCTACCTGCAGCTGGCGCTGCGTCTGCGCAACGACGGCGGCCTGGTCGATGTGGTGCCCTATGCCCACACTGCGGGCGAGCATCTGGGCGCGCTTAAACAGGCCCTTCCGTTTTCGCTGAGCGACGAGCAGGAGGCCGCATTCCAAGACATCCTGCATGACATGTGCGATGGCGGGCGCGTGATGAACCGTCTGCTGCTGGGCGATGTCGGTACCGGTAAGACCGCCGTTGCCGCCTGCGCGCTGGCTGTGGCTGCCGATAGCGGCACGCAGGCCTGCGTTATGGCGCCCACGGGCGTGCTGGCGCGCCAATATGCCGATAAGACCGGCCCTCTGCTCTCGCAGGCCGGCATGTCCTGGGCACTTCTGACGGGTGCCACGCCGGCCGCAGCGCGCGAGCGCATCCATGCACAGCTGGAATCGGGCGAGCTTGACGTGCTCTTTGGCACCCACGCGGTTCTTTCGGATAACGTTGCGTTCAAGCATCTGTCGCTCGTGGTCATCGATGAACAGCACCGGTTTGGTGTGGGCCAACGCAACGCCCTGCGCGCGAAGGGGCCGGGTGCCGATCTGCTCGTTATGACGGCGACGCCCATCCCGCGTACGCTGGCGCTTTCGGTCTACGGCGATCTGGACACGAGCATCATTCGCCATCGGCCCGTCCCTGGTGCTGGCGTGACGACACGCGTGCTCACCGAGTCGAGCCGTGACCTCGCCTATGGCGCCATCCGCGAGGCGCATGAAAAGGGTCAGCAGGCCTACGTGATTTGTCCGCTCGTGGAGCCGAGTGACTCGGCCGATGAGCTGGAAGACGTGCCCGGTATTGCTCGCGACGACGAGGGCCGCGTAACCGTCCCCGTGCCGCTGCACGATACGGCAACCGAGCTCGACCGACTGCGTCTTGCGTTGCCGGGGCTTACCGTCGAGCGCCTTCACGGCCGCATGCCGGCGGGGGAGAAGGACCAGGTTATCGATGCCTTCAAGCGTGGCGAGATTGACGTGCTCGTCTCGACTACGGTGGTCGAGGTGGGCGTCGACGTGCCTAACGCCACCGTCATGGTCATCGAGAACGGCGAGCGCTTTGGATTGGCTGCCCTGCACCAGCTGCGCGGCCGCGTGGGCCGTGGCAGTGTGTCGGGCACGTGCCTGGTCATGACGCACTCCAAGGGCAACGGCGGCGCATCGGCGGCACAAGACCGTCTCCAGTCGCTCGAAAAGACCTCGGACGGCTTTACGCTTGCCCAGATGGACCTGCGTCTGCGTCACGAGGGCGAAATCCTGGGGTACCGTCAGCACGGTGGCGTGACCTTGCGCTTTGTGGACCTGGATGCCGATGAGGACCTTATCGAATGGGCCCATTTGGACGCGGTCGATCTCTTGCGGTATGCTTGCAACCTTGACTCCGTGGCGACGCGCCCCTTGCGCGATGCAGTCGCCATGCGGTATCGACACATCTTTAAGGAGGTCAGCGGAGGATGAGAATCATCGGCGGCGAATGGCGCGGTCGTAAGATCGAGGAGCCCCGTGGTCGCGATGTCACCCGCCCCACGACCGATCGCGTGCGCGAGGCGTGCGCATCTATGGTCATGTCGGCATTCGACTTCGATCTGGACGAGGTCCGCGTGCTGGATGCCTTTGGCGGCTCCGGCGCCTTGGGTATCGAGATGCTCTCGCGCGGTGCTCGCTCGCTCACCACGTTCGAGATCGATCGGAATGCCGCGCGGCTCATTACCAAGAATATCGAGTCACTCTGCCGTGACCGTGCGCGTTGGCGCGTGGTTACGGGTGACGTGCTGGCAAGCGCCTCGCACGGCCGCGTGCCGGGCGGTCCCTTTGACCTGGTCCTGCTCGACCCGCCTTATGCTTTTGGCGCCGAGCCGGTCGAGGAGCTGCTACAGAACCTAGCTCAGCAAGGCTTGCTGGCGCAGGGCGCCTACGCGCTCTTTGAGCACGCCGCGGCCGATACGGGCGCTCACCCGACCGGTTTTGAGACCGTGCGCGAGAAGCGCTACGGCATAACTTCGGTTGACTTGCTGCGCTGGTCGGCCACGAACGGGGCCGACAATGCCGACGACAGCGACAATGACGAGGATGCGCCTTTGGAGGACGCCCATGAATGACACCATCAACCGCGTAATCGTCCCGGGCACCTTCGATCCCATCACGTTTGGCCATATCGACGTCATCCGCCGCGCCCGCCGCATCTTTCCCAGCGTGATCGTGGCCGTTGCCGAGTCGCAGGGCAAAAACGGCGTCGGCACCACGTTTATGCTCGACGAGCGCGTGGCGCTGGCCCGTGAAGCGCTCGGTGATATTGACGGCGTCGAGGTGCTGCCCTTCACCGGCCTCTTGGTCGATTTTGCCCGCGAACAGGGAGCGGGAGCCGTGGTCAAGGGTCTGCGTGCCATGACCGACTTTGAGTACGAGCTGCAGCAGGCCGACCTCAACTACCGCCTGGATAACGAGCTGGAGTCCATCTTTGTCATGAGTGCGCCGCAGTACGGCTATATCTCGAGCTCGGTGGTTCGCCAGATTGCCTCGCTCGGCAGCGACGTCTCTAATTTTGTTCCGCCCAATGTGGTCAAGGCGCTCAAACATCGCTTTTCGTGACGTTTTTTAATGCCTGGTGGCATGTGGTAAACTAACACGATGATATGTTACCTATGAAAGGAGACCGGATGCCGGGCGAGAATTTTCCTGGCGACAGGATCGTGAGTCTTGTCGACGAGCTCGAGGGGCTCATCGAAGAGGCTAAGACGCCGTTCGGCAAGAACGCCCAGATGAAGGTTATCGACGCTGACGTCTTCTTTAACATCCTCGACGAGATCCGCATGAGCTATCCCGAGGAATGGCAGAAGTCCCGCCGTATCCTCAAGGAGCGCGAGGAGCTTATGGCTTCCGCCGCCGCTCAGGCCGATTCTATCATCGCCGATGCTCAGCAGCAGGCCCTCACCATTGCCGGTGAGCAGGAGATCGTCCGCTTAGCGCAGCAGCAGGCCGACGATATTCGCGACCGTGCCCAGCAGTATGAGCGCGAGACGCGCTATGCCGCCGAGGATTACGCCGAGCAGGTCTTTACGCACCTCGAGGAGAACCTCAAGAGCCTGACCGGCACCGTCACCCGTTGCCGTCAGCAACTCAACGAGGGTGCCGCCCAGCAGAATGGTCAGTGGTAATGGCTGAGTTCCCGAGCGTTACCGTCGATCTTTCCGAGCAGCTCGAGTTTCCCGGAGACTCGTATCCGCTGACCGGTAAGGTCGATGTCGCCACCTATACGGTGGGCGAGAAGGAGTACCAGCTGCAGGATGGCATTGACTACGACGTGGTCTTTACCAATGCCGGCACCGGTGTCTTGCTCACGGGCATGGTACGCGCGCACGCAACCGGTGAGTGTGACCGTTGTCTTGAGCCCGCTTCGTTTGATATTGCCGGTGAGATCGAGGAATTCTATCTCTTTAACGAGCCCGAGGATCCCGAGGCCTACGAAGACGGCTACGAGCTGCTGGGCGAGGATCGCATCGTCGATTTGGGTGAGCCCATCAACGACGCGGTCGTCATGGACACGCCGTTCGTTGTCCTGTGCAAGCCCGATTGCCGCGGCCTATGCCCCACGTGCGGCATCAATCTCAACGTCGAGCAATGCGATTGTGCCGCTCAAGCAGAGGCCGAATGGGCCGCTGCCACGGAAAATCCATTTGCAGCATTGAAGAATCTCAAGCTTGACGAGTAAAACTGTGGTAGTATCGCTACTTGCGCGTAATCGCCACACTGGATAGTTCATAAGGAAGGTCACTATGCCCGTACCTAAACAAAAGCAGGGTCGTATCCGCACTCACACCCGCCGTTCCGCCAACATGAAGATCTCGGCTGCGGCTCAGTCCACGTGCCCCCGTTGCGGCGCTGTCAAGCTCCCGCACCACGTGTGCCCCAGCTGCGGTTTCTACAAGGACCGCGAGGTCATCGTTACCGAGTAACTGTATACTCTGGATGCGATGCCGTTCCAACTGGAACCACAATGGCCGGCTCAATGAGTCGGCCATTTTTGTATAAGGAGCATGTATATGAGTAACGTTCGCGTTTGTGTAGACGTTGTGGGCGGAGACGAGAAGCCTCAGGTCGTCCTCGACGGTATCGAGGCGGCGCTTGCGGCGGATCCCGATATCGAGGTCCTGGCCGTCGGTCCTGCAGAGATCGTGAACCCCTTTGCCGCGGCTCACGCTCGCGTTGAGGCCTTGGAGGCGCCCGATGTCATCGCCATGGATGACGATCCCATTCGAGCCGTGATGACCAAGCGCAAGTCTTCGATCGTGCTTGCCTGCCGCGCTATCAAGAAGGGTAACGCGGATGCGTTCTTCTCTGCCGGCTCCACCGGCGCCATGACCGCTGCCGCTACCGCCTATGTGACGCCCTTTAGGTATCAGGCCGAGGGCAAGAAGCAGCCGGTGCGTCCGTGCCTCACCAATGCATTGCCCAACCGCGCCGGCGGCTTGACGGTTCTGTGCGACATGGGCGCCAACCCCGATGTCGAGGTTGACGACATGGTGCGTTTTGCCCAGATGGGTAGCGCCTATGCGCGCGTCGTCCTGGGTATTGAGCATCCCCGCGTCGGTCTGCTCGGCAACGGCACCGAGGATGAGAAGGGCTCCAACTTTACCAAGGCGTGCTTCCCTGCCATGAAGGCCGCCGTTCCCGGTTTTGTGGGCAACTGCGAGGGTACCGACCTGACCTCGGGCAACTTTGACGTTGTCGTTGCCGATGGCATGTCGGGCAACATCGCGCTCAAGGCAACCGAGGGCGCCGCTAAGTTTTTGCTGCAAGAGCTCAAGGGTGCCTTTATGGCTTCGCTTGGCACCAAGATCGCCGCACTGCTCATCAAAAAGCAGATGCTCGAGATCAAGGCAA
>CABUMZ010000082.1 GCA_902492825.1 uncultured Collinsella sp. | reverse complement strand
TGCGGGGCAGCAAACTGCTGCTGGCCGGCGCGCGGGGCGCTGGCGGCACGGCTTGCCGCGGAGTTGTTCTGGCCCAGGCCGTTTTGATAGGCGCGCTCTTCTTCGTACAGGCGGCCGAGCGTGGGGGCATCGACGTTCTCGGCAAAGACCGAGAACTTGCCGGCGCGCAGCTGCGGATCGATCATAAAGCGCACGAGGGGCTCGCCGACAAAGACATAGCGGCGCTTTTCGGCCTGCGCCTTCACAAACTCGCGGACCTCGCGCGAAAGCTCGGGGTAGAACGGGGCGAGCATGGGATCGTCGTCGGCGGCGATAAGGATGGTATAGAGTGCCGGCGCCGTGTTGACGCCGTTAATCACCAGAGTCTGATCCTCCATGTCGCGAGCGGCCTGCTTGGCAAGCTTCTTAAAGGAGAACGGGGCACGGGTGGCACCGAAGATGCCGGCCACGTGGTCCTCGAAGATGTTCAGGAAGTTCACGAAAGATCACTCTCCGTATAGGTTCTTTGGTATCCGAGCAAATATAGGCATATCCCAACGATTATAGAGGATAGGGTTCCCGCAACCGCCGCCTTGGCGACGACCGCGGCTGCAAGGCTGGCAATTTCCATATGGTGTGCAAGACAGGACGCCGCTGCGCAGCCGATGCCGGTGACAGCGATGGCGGCGATTGCGGCAAGGTTTGAGCCCTGATCGGCACGCTTGGCATGGGCATTGAGCAGCGCAGATGACGCCGCGGCAGTTGCCGCGATCAGCACAAAGGCAGCCCAAAGGAGCGGGTCTTCCAGCGCTGCGGCAACGTTATCGAGCCCCAGCACGCCTCCGGCTGAAAGCGCGACCGTGGCCAGACGGGCAAAAAGCACGCCCATGCCCGTTGCCGCGGCGGCGCTTGCCGGGCCGAGCCAAAATGACGCGACGCCGGCGGCGACCCCAGCTGCCAGGAAGGTATTGCCAGTCAGACAGCCAAGCGCGAGTGCACAGGTGAGCGCGGCGCTCGCGGCAGCCTCGGTGCGACCCCAGGCGATCCACCAACCGGACATGGCAGCGGCAAAGATCACCGCGACGGGCAACATCGACAGGATGCCCTGCGCCTGCATGGTGGCGTTGGCCATGAGCACCAAAAAGCCCACAGCCGAGATGGCCGAGCCGATCTGGGGGGCCAGGCCAGCCGCCGCCCCGATCGCGATAGCCGCAATGACCAGGCCGGGAAGCGCCGCGACCCCGGCCGTCTGCATCAGCAAAAAGCTAAAGGTGCCGCACGTTAGCGCCGAGATGGTGTGCATGGTGTAGTCGCGCGCATGGCTCCAGCGCGTGCCCGCCCAGCCGAGCGCGGGGTCGACCTCGATGGCGTCGTCCTCGTAGTACGACGGCTCGATATCGTCGAGCTCCTGCTCGTCATCCGAAAGCTCGCCAACCATTTGCTCCAGGCTGCGACGGCCCTCGCGCACGCTGCCCAGACCGGCAAGGAGCTGGTCGCAAAATGCCTCGATGCTGTTGGGGCGGTCCTGCGGCATGGGGGAGAGTGCGCTCATGAGCGCGGCCTCGGCTCCCGGGGGAAAGTGTGGTATCAGCTCGCTGGGATAGGTGGCGCCGCCGATGATGCGGTCGAGCGAGTCGGCGGGCGTGGCCGCCATAAAGGGAGCGCTGCCGCACAAGCCCTCATAGATAACGCAGGCAAGGGCGAAGACATCGGCGCGTTCGTCGACCGTGCCGGTCTCGATATCGAGCTGCTCGGGCGGCATGTAGCCGATGGTGCCGCCGCGCGAGCCGCCAAAGCCACCGGCGGACGACAGTCGCGCCATGCCAAAGTCGGTGAGCTTTACATTGCCCGAGTGGTCGATGAGCACGTTGGCGGGCTTAATGTCCAGGTGGAGTACGCCATTGCTATGGGCGAAGGTGAGCGCCTGGCCCAGGGCATCGGCAATGGCCGCGGCCTCGTCAAAGGTGAGCGAGTGGCCGTCCACGCGATGCAAAAACTCGGCCAGTGACATACCGTCGACATACTCCATGACCAGGTAGGCATAGGCGGTGTCATGCGTAAAGTCGATGACCTGCACGATATTGGGATGTTGAAGCATGGCGGCAGTGTGCGCCTCGCGCAGGACATCCATGATGTCGCTGGCGGGCATGCCGGCGCCGTTGATAAGGGGGATGCGCTTAATGGCGACGCGGCGGCGCAGGTGCGTGTCGCGGCAAATCTCGATGGAGCCAAAACCGCCGGTCGCAAGTGTCTCGAGCGGCTGGTACCGCTTGAGCAGCTCGCGAGAGCTGGTGCCCTCCAAAGGAACGTCCGGCGAGAACCGGGCGGTATGTTGCGAGAAAAGCGGCATGGCCAACCCTCGTGCGTTTAAAGTTCGTTTGCGAGTGGCGGGCGCGGAGCCGAGCCGTTCGCGGTGGCATAGATGCTGCTAGTGTAGCACGCTCGGGTGCATGGGGAGGATAGCGGGATGCGAGGCTGTCTGTCTGGTTTGGTCTTAGCGCTTCTTCTTGTTCTTCTTCTGCTTGCGCTGCTTGCCTTTGGTCTCCTGGGGCTTGTCGCCCTGCTTGGCCTCGGCGGCGGCCTTCTCGGCCTTCATCTTCTTGCGTTTGGTCTCGATGCGGAGTTTTTTGTTGATGCGCGCCTTGAGGAAGGAACCAAACTGCTCGGCATCGCCACGGACGAAGGTGTCCTTGGGGATCGTCACGCCCTGGTCGGCGAACATGGCCACAAAGATGCGCTCGCCGTCGAGTACGTGGTCGAGCTTGTCAAACGGGAAGAACTGCGACTTGCCGCTCTTGCCCCAAACCATCAGGCCGTCCTCGTTGGCGGCGATGCGGCGATAGCGGCCACCCATGGACTCGTCGGCCTCGACGGCGTCGATAAAGTCGCGGGCGAGCGTGTGGTGCAGGTTCTTGCTCCACCAGGCCAAAAAGGCGCCGAACACGATCAGCACGACGCCGAACTTGATCCAGTTGCCGCCGGCCGCCAGCATGCCGATGCCGATGAGCGCGGCAATCGCGGCGGCGACGTACAGGGAGCCACGGCGCCTGGGCGAGGCGACCAGGCGCGCAAAGTCGGTGACCAGGTCGTTTTCGTACTGGTACTCGTTGAGGTACAGGATGCCGTCATCGGCCGCGGCCTGCTTCTCGAGCGCGACCTCGACCTGGTCGGCTGCTTCGGAGGGAACGAGGTTGCTCTCTGCGTCTGCCATGCTCTTTAGACTCCTATCGCGGCGGGCTCGCCGTACGGGTTATTATGAATGCAGTATGCCGTGCGACCGCATGGCCATCGCGGCAACAAGTCTCAGTATACCCGGGGGAGCACCCATGGAATCGTTGTACCGAAAGTATCGCCCGCTCACCTTCGACTCCGTGGTGGGCCAGCAGCATATCGTCTCGACGCTCGAGCATGCCATCACCGAGGGGCGCTTGTCCCACGCCTACCTGTTCTGCGGACCGCGCGGCACGGGCAAGACCACCATGGCGCGCATTCTGGCCAAGGCGCTGCTGTGCCGCAATGCCGAGGCGGCGCGCGCCGAAGGTGCAAGCGGCTGCATGCCCGACGGTACTTGCGAGGAGTGCGAGCTCATTGCCGAGGGCAGCCACCCGGATGTCTACGAGCTCGATGCCGCAAGCCGCACGGGCGTGGACAATGTGCGTGAGGAGATCATCAATTCCGTCAACTTTGCCCCGGTGCGCGGCAAGTACAAGATCTATATCATCGACGAGGTTCACATGCTCACGACGGCAGCGTTCAACGCGCTGCTCAAGACGCTTGAGGAGCCGCCGGCGCACGTGATCTTTGTACTGTGCACCACCGATCCGCAAAAGATTCTGGAGACCATCCTCTCGCGCTGTCAGCGTTTCGATTTCCATCGCATCGGCAACGAGGATATTGAGCATCGCCTGGCATACGTGTGCGAGCAGGAGGGCTTTGATTACGACGACGAGGCGCTGGCTATCGTGGCGCGCCATGCCAAGGGCGGCATGCGCGACGCGCTCTCCACGCTGGAGCAGCTGAGCGTCTTCGGCAACGGCACCGTGCATGCGGACGATGCCCGCTCGCTTTTGGGCGAAGTTTCGGACCAGATTCTGGGCGAGTTTGCGCGCGCCATTGCTAATCGTGATGTCGCCGAGCTATATGGGCTTATTCGCGCGCAGGTCGAGGAAGGCAACGATCTGCTGGAACTGACGCGCGACCTGGTGGCGCACGTGCGCGACGTGTATGTTGCCTGCGTTGCCGGTGCCCGTGCCGAGTTGTTTGAGGGCGGTGCCGAGCAGGCCGAGGCGCTTGCTGCCGAGGCCGCTGCCTTTGGCGAGCATCCTGCCGACCGCCTGGCCCGTGTGCTGACAGTGCTCGACGATGCCGCACTGGAGATGAGGGGCGCGAGCGACGTGCGCCTGGTGCTCGAGATTGCCTGCACGCGTCTGGCACGTCCCGAGGCTGATTTAACGATTGAGGCATTGGCCGAGCGCGTGGCGCGTCTGGAGGCCATGGTTGCCAACGGCGCCGTGCCGGCGAGCGTGGCTGCTGCTCAGGCCGCCGCGCCTGCAGCATCCGTGCCCGCTACTGCCCAACAGCCGACGCTCATTTCGGGCGCCCGCGCTGCCGCTCCGGCGGCATCCGCTGCCCCCGCTGCTACGTCCGCGCGCCAGGGAGGTATGCCTTGGGACCGTGGTGCTGCTGTTCCGACTGCCCATCCTGCGCCCCGTTCTGCGTTCGTGTCAGCTTCCAAGCCTGCAGCGCCTGCGCCTCAGCCTGCGCCGGCTCCGACGCCTCAGCCCGTTGCGGCCCCCGCGCCTGCCACCGCTCCGGCACCTAAGCCCCAGTCCAACAATGCCGCCCAGGTTGCCGCCGCCGGTGCTGCCGAGACCCCCGCGGTCGAGGACGCCGGCGAGCTCCAGCGCAAATGGGCCGAGGTCGTCGAGCGCGTCAAGGCTCGTCAGGCCTCCTACGCAGGGCTTTTGCTCAACGCTCGCGCCACGGCCGACGACGGCTCCAAGCTCACGGTCTCGTTCCCCGCGGGTTCGACTTTTGCCATTAAGATGCTCGGTCGCGCCGATACGCAGTCGGTGGTCCTGCCGACGGTCTGCGCGGTCTTCGGTCGTCGTACCGTCGACTATGTCCTGGATGGGGGTGGCACGCCGGCTCCTCAACATGAGGAGCATTCTCCATCTGCACGGGCTGCGGTATCTGCGGACCCGCAACCCGTGTCCTCGGCGGCCCCTGTATCCTCGAGCGCCAGCGCGACGCAGCAGCAAGCGGCACCGGTAGCGGTATCGACCTCGTCGGCGCCTAAGCCCGCGGCGCCCAAACCGGCTGCTCCGACACCCGTGTCCAAGCCCGCCTCGCCCGCGCCCAAGTCGTCTGACCTGGGCAAAGCCCCCTGGCTACGCTCCGATAACCCCGCCGGCGCTCCTGCCACGGGCAAGCTCCCGACCGAGCCCGCGCCCCGAGCGCCCGAGCGCGCGTCCGCTCCCAAGGCTCAGCCTGCCGCGCCGTGGGAATCCGAGCAGGTGCCCTACGACGACGCCATGGTCGGCGGCTTTGCCGGCGATGCGAGCGGGGACGATCTGCCTCCGTTCGACGTGCCGGGTGCGACGCCCGCGCCCAAGCCCGCTGCAACTGCCCCCAAAGAGGAGGACGCTCCTGCAGCCCCCTGGGAGTCCAACCCCGGCGCCGGCAGTCCCTTCGGCCACCAGGGCGCAGCCCCGAGCATTCCGCAGACCGAGGACGAGGCCAAAGCCCTCATCCGCAACGTCTTCGGCCAGGCCACCATCTTCAAACCGGTGGAGTAACCGTGCGGGCGGGTATGCTGCTCAAGAAGAGATCTCTTTGCCCGGGCGCATCTGTATTTCGGACATGTGCAACGCGGTGCCGCGTATCTCGCATTCGAGCAGACAGGTACGTGACGGTCGGCCTAGGGTGCTGAGGTCGACACGATACGTCGCGCGGCTGTCCGTGTACTCGACTTGCTCGGCGTCGAGGGTTGCTCCGATTGTCAAGAAAGCGCCTGGTTCGGCACCGACAATCTTGGAGTCCTTTATCTTGACCTTGAACTCTTGGTAGAGGGACGGGCTGTTGTAGTAAATGGTTCGGGTTCCATCGGTGCACTCATCGGTCGCTTCCCATTTGACGGTGGGCTGGTCCGAGCTGGTTATCAGCAGTTCTGCTCCAAAGGCTATAGCATGGGTGATGACAACCAGCAATGCCCAGCCGACAAAGAGATAGAGAACCACATATGCAACGGGGTGTTTTGAGCGGATGTTTTGGAGCGCGTCGGGGGCATTCATGGGGCACCTCCAAATTGCTATCTATGACAATCAAATTATACCCTGCCGACATGTGCTCCGCCTCGAGCAGCGGTTCGGCATTTAGCTATTTAGTGGCACACGTGAAATGCCGGATTCGGCTCTACTAGATTGAGTATGCGATATTATGCAACCTTGCATAATTCGACCTTGCATAATCTTTGCGTGTGGTTTGTATTGGAGGACATGTATATCGACTGAGGTAGCGTGTCCGCCCCGCTCGCTGGCCTCGCGCCGTGGTACGATTTTTGAGTTTGAAAGTCCCGCCGTGCTCCGGCTGCCCTTGCAGCTCGGCGTGCGGCCGCACGTAAAGGAGCCATCATGGCCGGTATGAACATGCAGCAGATGATGAAGCAGGCCCGCAAGATGCAGGAGCAGCTTGCCGCCGCGCAGGAGAACCTCAAGTTCCAGACCGTCGACGCCTCTGCCGGCGGCGGCATGGTCAAGGTGACCGTCAACGGCGAGATGGAGCTCGTCAACCTCACCATCGACCCCGATGCCCTCGATCCCGAGGACGTCGATATGCTGCAGGACATGATCATGGCTGCCGTCAACGAGGCCGTCCGCGGCGTCAACGAGCTCGCCAACAAGCAGATGGGCGCCATCACCGGCGGCCTCAACATCCCGGGCATGCCGTTCTAAGACACGCATATATATGAGTGCCAACCACAGTCTGCAAAAACTGCTCGATGAGCTGGGCCGTCTGCCGGGCATTGGTCCCAAGTCGGCCCAGCGCATCGCCTATTACCTGCTCGAGGCCGATGCCGAGGAGGCCCGCCGCCTGGCCGAGGCCATCCTGGAGGTTAAGCAGGAGGTCCACTTTTGCAGCCGTTGCTTTAACTACGCCACGGCCGACGAGTGCTCCATCTGCCAGGACCCGATGCGCGATACCACTCGCATTTGCGTGGTGGGCGAGCCGCGCGACGTCCAGGCAATCGAGCGCACGGGCAGCTACCATGGCCTGTACCATGTGCTAGGCGGCGTGATCAGCCCCATGGACAAGATTGGTCCCGAGCAGTTGCACATCCGCGAGCTGCTGGCGCGTTTGGGCCACGAGGATATCCATGAGGTCATCATCGCCACCAACCCCAATATTGAGGGCGAGACCACGGCGAGCTACCTGGCCCGCACTATCAAGCCGCTGGGCGTTGAGGTATCGCGTCTGGCGAGCGGTCTGCCCGTGGGCGGCGACCTGGAGTATGCCGACGAGCTTACGCTTGGGCGCGCTATCGAGGCCCGTCGCACGATTTAGGTGGCGAGCCTGCTCCTGCCGTATGTTTTCCTCGCGACGCACGGGGTAGTCATAATTTCCCCGTGCGACTGTAAGTTTGTTGTGCAACAAAGATGCTTTGTATCCGCTTATCGCATGGATGCTTCCGCTCACATCCTTAATTTGCCCATTCGTTGCGCAACCTTTTGGGTTCGCTGATACACTCAAATATGGATTCGAATGAATGCGCCGCTCCCGAGCGGCGTGTTTTTGTTGGAGGAGAACGCATGCGGCCCGGTGGCACTCAGACAAAGCGCGGCGCCGCGGTGCGCATGCGACGCCGACTGGGCTTGGCGCCGCGGGCGTACGCACTGCTGTCTTGCTCGCTGGTGCTGGTCATAGCTGGCGTTTCTGCCTATGGCATGACCGTGCCGTCCATGATGCAGGCACATGCCGCACGCGAACCGCGCGTGGGGCATGAGGTCAAAAGTGATCTGGGCACCACGACTGGATATGCTTGGGCAAGTGTGGTCGCGCATATTGTGTTTGGCGCCGACGACGCGGACGGCGCCGAGGCCCCGGACAACGAAGTCACGCTTGCCAATGGCAAAACCATCGTGCTCACCAACACCAAGATCATCGATCGATTGTCCAACAATAGCGTGGCGGCAACGGTGAATAAGGTCGAGCGGCAGAAGGAGCAGGACGCCCAGCAGTCCGGAAAGCCCGGTAGCTCGGATACTTCTGGCTCCGGCTCGGATTCGTCGAGTTCGGGCGGCGGCTCTGGGTCGGGTTCCTCTGCCGGAGGGTCTGGAAACGGCGGCTCGACGGGCGGCAACACTGACAACGATACAAACTCCGGCGGCCTTTCCGCTGCTGAGGAAGAGAGCATTCACAGTTGGCTTGTGACCAAGTACAACATGCTCGACGGCTATGTTTCTCGTGCCAATGACGTGGTTTCGACCTATAACTCTACGGGAGATCCCAGGCCGTGCGACAGCCTGGTCGGGGAGATGTTTGTCATCCGAGCCGAGTTCGGTCGTCAGACATTCTCGCCCCGGTCAAAATGGTACCAGCAGTATGCCAATCTGTGGGGCTGTTACACCAACCTATGTCAATGGGTCGGCCATTACGGCGATGATGACGTCGCACTCGGTAACTTCAACAATAACGTGGCGGCGCTTGCCCTATGATGACCGATCTT
>CABUMZ010000081.1 GCA_902492825.1 uncultured Collinsella sp. | reverse complement strand
CGTCAGGCCATTACGACCTTTAAGGTCCTCGAGCGCTTTGATTCCACGCGTTTTGACGACGGCTATACGCTCGTTGAGTGCCACCTGTTTACGGGCCGCACACATCAGATTCGCGTGCATATGCGCCATATCAACCACGCCTGCGTGGGCGATCCGCTCTACGGCAAGTGCGATGCGCGTGCCGATCAGGGCCTGACCAGGCAGTTCCTGCATTCTTGGCGCGTTGCGTTCGATCATCCCGTAACGGGGAAGCGCATTGAGTGCCGTGACGAGTTGCCGTGGGATCTCGCTGCGGTTCTCGACGATCTGGCTCCGCGCTCGCTCGGTCGCACGGCCGTTGGAGATGAAATCGTTCCGCAGCTCGGTCTTCTCGAAGCCTAGCCAGTATTAGGTGGTTTCTTGAACTCGGTAAGCCTGCGGTAAGATATACGATTGTTTACGTTACACGTTGCTGGGAGCCTGCATGCTCGCCTTTTTACAAACCAACACACCCATCGTGATCTTCAACCAGATTGTCGTCACGCTGCTCACGGTCTGCTTTCTGTACCAGGTGGTCTTCTTTGTCATTGGCGCTCTTCGTGGCGAGGTCGCGCCTCCCAAGGCCAAAAAACTCCATCGCTATGCCTTTTTTATCGCGGCGCATAACGAGGAAGCCGTAATTGCCAATCTCGTACGCTCCATCAAGGACCAGGACTATCCGTCCGAGCTTATCGAGGTCTTTGTCGTTGCCGACGCCTGCACCGACAACACCGCTCAGCTCGCACGCGAGGCCGGTGCCATTGTTTACGAGCGCAATGACCTGGCCCGAAAGGGCAAGAGCTGGGTCATGGACTTTGGTTTCGATCGCATTCTCAACGAGTATCCCGACACGTTTGAGGGCTACTTTATCTTCGATGCCGACAACGTTATCTCCCGCGATTACGTGTCCAAGATGAACGATGCCTTTGACCAGGGCTTCCATGTGGTCACGAGCTATCGCAATTCCAAGAACTTCGGCAGCTCGTGGATCTCGGCTGCTAATGCCACGTGGTATCTACGCGAGGCGCGCTTCCTCAACAACGCGCGCAATATCTGTAAGACGTCCTGCGCTGTTTCGGGTTCGGGTTACCTTATCTCGTCAAGCGTTATCGAGGGCATGCACGGTTGGCAGTTCCACACGCTGACCGAGGACATCCAGTTCACCACGTTCTGCGCCATTCACGGCATCCGCATCGGTTATGCGCCGGCGGAGTTCTTTGACGAGCAGCCGGTGACGTTTAAGGCCTCCTGGAAACAGCGTATGCGTTGGACTAAGGGCTTTTACCAGGTGTTCTTTACCTATGGTAAGCACTTGGTCAAGTCGACCTTCCGCTATCATCGCTTTGCTGCCTACGACATGTTTATGACGATCGCACCGGGCATGCTGCTGTCCCTGATCTCCATGCTCGCCAACGCGACCTTCCTCATCGTGGGCGGACTTTCGCATGGCTTCTTGGCCACCGAGGTCGAGATGCAGGCTTGTGCCGCCTCGCTCATTATGACCTTCGCCATGATGTATCAGACCTTCTTTATCCTGGCGCTACTCACGACCATCTTCGAGTACAAGCACATTCATTGCGCGCAAAAGTGGCGTTTGGTGACCAACCTGTTTACCTTTCCGATCTTTATGTTCAGCTATATTCCCATCACGGTGGCAGCCCTGTTCCTGAAGGTCGACTGGGTCCCGACGCAGCACGCCGTCAACGTTACTCTCGACGAGGTCATGCAAGGCGCCAAATAACCACCACCAAAACCACCGCAAAGGGGACAGGCACCTTTGTGGTGGTTTTTGCTTTTGCGATGCAGCTCGAGGAGGAGTCCGATGGCCTATATCCCGTTTTGGATTTGCATCTTTGCCGGCGTGGCAATTGATGCCCGAGAGCGACGGTTTCCCAATGGGCTTGCCGGCGCATGTGCCGTGGCGGCGTTGGCGGGCGTTTGGCTCGACCTCGGTTTGAACACAGCGCTTGACCACGCCGGTCTTGCGGTCATCGTCTACCTTGCCCTTGTGCTCACTGAGTCGCTCTGGCGGCGCCTTCGCCACGCCCCGGGCATCGGCATGGGGGATGCCAAGGCGCTCTTCGCGCTTTGCACGCTCGACCCTATGGGTGGCATCGTGGCATTTGCCGTCGCACTCCTGGCCCTGGCCCTCTCCTGCCTCTTCACAAAATCACGCTCCCTGCCATTGCTCCCGTTTTTGGTGCCGATTTTTGCCATAATCGAGGTCGTGGGCTGCACTTTGTAACCGATTGCGCATCCTTCTTAAGGAGCATGCCATGGCAACTAATCAAGAAACGGCCGTCATTAAGGCGCGCATGGACCGTATTCCCTCGGCGTTGTCGCCCGAACTTGTCGAGCGCATTGCCGCCGATCGTGCTTCGGGCTATGTCAACCCGTATCGTTGCAACGACGATCAGGTCATTCGTCGTATTGATCGCGCCGCCGACAAAGGCACGCTTATGCGTCCGGCGTTTATGCGCGATACCGAAAAGATACTTCATCTTCCGGCGTACACCCGTTATGCAGGCAAAACGCAGGTCTTTAGCTTCCGTAGCAATGACGATCTGTCACGCCGCGGTTTGCACGTGCAGCTCGTCTCCCGCATTGCGCGCGATATCGGTCGCGCCCTGGGGCTCAATTGCGATCTGATCGAGGCGATTGGCCTGGGTCACGACTTGGGACACACGCCTTTCGGCCATGCCGGCGAGCGTTTCCTCAACGATATCTATCATGAGCGTACGGGGCGTTATTTTTTCCATAACGTGCAGTCGGTCCGCGTGCTCGACACACTGTACGGCCGCAACGTGTCGCTCCAGACGCTCGACGGCGTGCTATGCCATAACGGCGAGTACGAGCAGCGTGTGTTTGAGCTCTCGGACATGGGCTCCTTTGACCAGTTTGACCAGACGGTTGAGGATTGCATTGCCACGGGCTATAGCGCAATTGAGCATCTGCGTCCCATGACGCTCGAGGGCTGCGTCGTTCGCATCTCGGATATTCTTGCCTACGTCGGTCGTGACCGTCAGGATGCGATCGCGGCGGGCCTGCTTTCGCCCGACGCCTTTGATGATGGCCGGGGCGGTGCCTACAACAGTTGGATCCTCACGCATGCCTCCATCGATATCGTTGAGCACAGCTATGGTAGGCCGCGCATCGAGATGAGCGAGGACCTGTTTGAGGAAATTCGCCGAGCCAAGCGCGAGAACTACGAGAAGATCTATAGCAAGGGCGGTATCGAAGGCGATTCCGAGGCGGAGCTGCGCGAGGCGTTCGTAAAGCTCTACGACCGTTGCCTGCGGGATCTAAACAGTGGCGACGAGTCCTCTTACATCTTTAAGCACCATATTTCGCGCATTGAGCAGCAGCTTTCCTACTATGATCGCACCTATGCCTGGCAGGACGACAAGGATCAAGCCGTGGTGGATTATATCGCGAGCATGACGGACGGTTATTTCTGCGAGCTGACGAGCAAGCTGTTCCCTGGTCTGGAGTTTCCGCACCGTACCTATATTAACGAACGGTAGTTCGTATTAATTCGGTATACTGTTAGTGGAAAACGTTTTTGATTGATACACGGGATGGCTATGGACGACCTTTTTTCTGCTTCGACGCGCGAGCGTTCCTTTAAAAATGCGCCGCTTGCGGTGCGCATGCGCCCCAATTCGCTCGACGAGTACGTGGGCCAGCAAAAGGCCGTCGGTAAGGGTTCATGGCTGCGTGCCGCGATCGAGCACGACGTGCTTTCGAGCGTGATTCTGTACGGGCCTGCCGGTACGGGCAAGACGACGCTGGCCCACATTATCGCCAACCATACCAAGAGCGAGTTTGTTGAGGTCAGCGCCGTCACGGGTACCGTGAAGGACCTGCGTCGTGTGATTGATGAGGCCAAGACGCGCCTGAATACGTACGACCGCCGCACCATTCTATTCATCGATGAGATTCACCGCTTCTCTAAGTCGCAGCAGGATGCCCTGCTGCATGCAGTTGAGAACCGTACCGTCATTATGATTGGCGCTACGACAGAGAACCCGTACTTTGAGGTCAACTCGGCACTGTTGTCGCGCGGGCGCGTGGTGGAGCTTGAGCATCTGAAGGATGAGGATATCGCCACGCTTATTGAGCGTGCGCTCGAGGCACCACAGGGCTTGAACGGAAAGTTCTCGGCCGATGAGGATACGGTCAAGACCATCTGCACGCTGGCAGCGGGTGACGCTCGCTCGGCGCTCACGACGCTCGAGCTTGCGAGCGAGATTGCCGTCACGCGTCCCGATACCGAGGGAACGCCAGCGCCTGCGGCGGGGGAGCGCTATCCCATCACCGTGGATGACGTGAAGATTGCCAACCCGCGTCGCGGCTTTACGTATGACAAAAACGGCGACATGCACTACGACATCATCAGTGCGTTCATCAAGTCCATGCGCGGTAGTGACCCCGATGCCACGATCTATTGGCTCGCGCGCATGATCGATGCTGGGGAGGATCCTAAGTTTATCGCTCGCCGCATTATGATTCACGCTTCTGAGGATGTTGGCAACGCCGACCCGCAGGCGCTTTTGGTGGCGCATGCCGCGTTTAAGTCTGCCGAGGTCATTGGCTATCCCGAGTGCCGCATTAACCTGGCTCAGGCTGCACTCTATGTGTGCATGGCGCCAAAATCCAACGCGTGTGAGGCTTCGATCGATGCGGCGCTGGCCGATATCCATTCTAGTGGGCTTCGCGAGGTGCCGAGTTATCTGCGCGATCGCCATCGCCCGGGCAGCGATGAATACGGTGTGTATAAGTATCCACATGATTATCCCGAAGGCTGGGTCGATCAGCGCTATTTGCCCGATGGCTTGGAACGCGGTGCATTTTGGCAGCCTGCCGGGCGCGGCTGGGAAGAGTGGCGCGTAGAGCAAAGCGAACGCGACCGCAGCGGGAATGCACCGAGGTAGCTGCTGATAATTTTGTCCCACGTTGCTGCTCTTGGCATGTTCGGTCCCCTTTGGGGTACCATGAAAAGCGTCTGTATTTCGATTCTTCCGGGAGGCTTGTATGAGTCCCATTCAAATCGCCCTGCTGCTGCTCGCCGTTGCCGGCGTGTGGGCCATCGCTGAGCTCGCGCTTACCCTGCGCAAGACCCGCAATGTTGTCGACTCGCTCGATAAGACCGTGAACGACCTCAACAACACCATCGCCGAGGCTCAGCCTGTGGTGGCAAAGCTCGATGGCGCTGTCGATGAGCTTACGCCGGCGCTTGCCCAGATGGAGCCGCTGCTTAAGTCGAGCAAGACGGCAGTTGATGCCCTTACCTCCAATCTCGTAGAGGTCGAAGCCGTGGTTCGCGACATTTCCGAGGTTACGGGCAGCATGGCCGAGGCCAGCAATGCTGTGTCGAGCGTGACCGACTCTGCCGCCGGCGCTGTGCAGAAGCTCTTCAATAAGGTGAAGGCTCCTGCAGCCGACGCCGATCGCAAGCTCGCCGCTGCCGCTGCGGAGGCCGAGCAGCCTACCGAGCGCGTCCTAATTGGCGAGGACGAGGCCGCCGCGGGCGACGATGATGGTCAGAAGTCTGTATCCAAGCCGGCTCAGTATTACACCTATACGCCCGCCGAGACCTCTGAGGAGTCCTGCGATGAGTAGCGAAGCAACCTGCCCTATCACGCTGACCGTTGCCGGTGACCCGCGTCTCGCTCGCCTTGTGCGCATGACGGCAGCCAACGTTGGTGCCCTGTGCTCTATGTCTGTCGATCGCATCGAGGACATCCGCATGGCTGCTGAGGAGGCTTTCATCTTTGGTTGCACCGCGGTCGACTGCGATGACATCACCATCAAATTCGATGTCGATGAGACCCACGTTGGCATGACTATTACCTTTGGCGACCAGGCTACGGTCGATGAAGACGACCAGGCTGCGGTGTATGCCGAGCTCATCCTCGCGAGCGTGTGCGACTCCTACGAAAAGACTACGGCGCCCCTGACGCTTTCCCTCGACCTCAAGGCGGATATCTAATATGACCGAACGTTCCCGGAGTGGCAAGACCGCTTGGGACAAGGAGAAAACCCGCGAGCTGTTTCGTCGTTACAAGGAGACCGGTGATCCGGACGCCCGTGAGCAGCTCGTCATGTCCCATATGAACCTGGTAAGGTTTCTTGCCAACAAATTTAAGAATCGCGGCGAGCCGCTCGACGACCTCATGCAGGTCGGCTATCTGGGCTTGCTCAAGGCTATCGACCGTTTTGATCCCGAGCGCGGACTCGAGTTCACGACGTTTGCGACACCCACTATCCTGGGCGAGATCAAACGCCATTTTCGCGACAAGGGCTGGAGTGTGCGCGTACCGCGTCGTCTGCAGGAGCTCTCGGCCAAGGTCAACCAAGCTACTGACAAACTTACCAACGAGCTGCAGCGTTCGCCCAAGGTTGAGGAGATCGCTGAGTATCTAGATGTGACTGTCGATGAGGTCCTCGAGGCTATGGAATCGTCTTCGGCCTATACCTCGGTGCCCATCGAGGCTCCTGGTGCGTCCGATTCCGACGATGCCCCCTCGATTCTCGACCGTTACGCCGACGACGACAACGAGCTCGACTTTACCGATGACCGCCTAGTGATCGAGGAAGCCATCCGTGATTTCTCGCCGCGCGAGCGCGAGGTGATCGAGCTGCGCTTTGTGAAGGGCATGACCCAGATCGAGATCGCCAAGAAGCTGGGTATTTCTCAGGTGCAGGTTTCGCGTCTGCTGCGCCGCACGCTTAAGAAGATTCAGGACAAGATCGACCCCGACGGAGTGATGATTCGTTCATGAGTGAGCACCCCCAACAAACCGATCGCGTGCTGCGCGACACCCGCATTCTGACGCTGCGCATTTGGGCTGTTGTCGGCTGCATTGTCATCGCCGCTGTCATCTTTAACCTTATGGGCATCCTGGCGCCGGTTATTGAGTTTCTTGCCGTCGGCTCCATCATTGCTTTTGTGATGTCTCCGATCACCAACTGGCTCGAGCACCATGGCGTGAATCGCGGCATCGGTTCGCTTATCGCGCTTATTGTTGTTGTTGCCGTGCTCGTCGGTGTCGTTTGTATCTTGTCGCCGATTCTCTTTGGTCAGATCATGGAAGTCCTGAGCCGCCTGCCCGAGCAGCTTCGTGTTGCGGGTGGCGATCTCAATGAGATGATCTCGCATGCCAAGACGCTCAATAACACGCCGCTCAAGGAGTATTTGGACGATAATCTTTCGTCGCTGGTTACCGTGGCATCGAAGTATGTGTCTCAGATTGCTGCCGAGCTTGGTCGTGGTGTGTTCCCACTCATCACCAATACGGCCTCGCAGCTGTTCGTTATCTTCCTTGGCCTGGTGCTTGCCTACTGGATGGCCTGCGACTACCCTCGCATGCACCACGAGATTTGCACCATCATCGGTCAGGAGAAGGAGACCTCGTACCGCTTTATGGTCGCCATCCTTTCTCGCTCTGTCGGCGGCTACATGCGCGGTATGGTCGTGACGTCCATCTGCGGTGGTTTCCTCGCCTTTATCGGTTTTATGATCATCGGCCATCCGTATGCGGCGCTCATGGCTATCTTTACCGGCATCATGCATTTGGTTCCGGTCGTCGGTCCCTGGGTGAGCGCAGCAATCGCCACGGTGCTCGGTTTCATGTTCAGCCCCATGTTGGCGTTATGGACGCTCATCGTGACGATGGTCGCGCAAAACGTCACCGATAACGTCATTTCGCCCAAGGTCATGCAGAGCTCGGTGCAGGTGCATCCCATCATGAGCCTCACGGCGCTCGTTATTGGCTCGGCACTCATGGGCCCCATCGGCATGATTATTGCCATCCCGCTTTGTGCGGCCCTCAAGGGTATCTTCGTGTACTACTTCGAGAATGAGACCGGCCGACAGCTTGTGGCCTATGACGGCGCCGTGTTTAAGGGCACGCCGTACCGCGATGCCGATGGCAACCCGGTCGCCGCCTACGACGCGCTCGGCGACGACACCTTCATCTACGAGTCCGAGCTCATCGGCAACGAGACTGCGCCCGAGGCCAAGGCCATGCCCAAGCCCGAGCTCGATAATCCCTGGATCAAGCTCTCAGGTCTGCAACCTGATGCCACGGGCTTCTTCAAGAACCCCTTTGCCAAGGACGATGACTCCAACTCGGACGACGATACCAAAACCGGTATCGACGGCTCCATGGACGATGACGATAACTAGCGGGGTAATTCGGGTTAACATTCATACGTGCTAACATGCAATTTCGCTGGAGGGTCGCTGTTTGGCGGCCCTCTTTTTTGCACAGGCGCGGTGGGATGGTAATATCGTTACGTTTGAACTGTTTCGATGTGAAACCGAGGAGATTCCCTCTATGAGTGCTGACTACCCGTCAATGACTACGGCCGAGATTCGCTCCAAGTTCCTCAACTTCTTTGAGGAGCGCGGTCTTAAGCTCTATCCTTCTTCGTCCCTCGTCCCCGACGATCCTTCGCTGCTGCTTGCCAACGCCGGCATGAACCAGTTTAAGGAGTACTACCAGGGCAAGAAGACCATGAAGGAGATCGGCGCGATCTCCTGCCAGAAGTGCGTCCGTACCAACGACATCGACTGCATCGGCGAGGACGGCCGTCACCTGTCCTTCTTTGAGATGCTCGGCGACTTCTCCTTTGGCGGCGTCTCCAAGCAGCAGGCCTGCGCTTGGGCCTTTGAGCTCATCACCAAGGAGTTCAAGCTGCCGCTCGACCGCCTGTACTTTACCGTCTTTACCGAGGACGACGAGACTCACGACGTGTGGCGCTCCCTGGGCG
>CABUMZ010000080.1 GCA_902492825.1 uncultured Collinsella sp. | reverse complement strand
GTCATGCCGCCCACGCCCGAGCCCACGTAGACGCCCAGGCGCTCGCGATCGATGGCGCCTTCGGCATCAAAGCCCGCATCGTGCATGGCCTCGTCCGAAGCCGCCATCGCAAACTGAACGCAGGGATCGAGATGCTTGGCGTCACGCTTGCCAAAGTACTCGTTGCCGTCAAAACCCTTGACCTCGGCCGCCACCTTGACGGTAAACGCATCGGTATCGAAGTGCGTGATCGGGCCGATGCCGCACGTGCCGGCACACATGGCCGCCCAGGTGGCAAGCGCCGTGTTGCCGAGCGGCGATACGGCGCCGATACCGGTGATTGCAACTCTCTGTTCCATCTTGGTCTCCTCATTCAAGCCGTTCTTCGGCCCTGGTTTCTACATCGCCATTCCGCCGTCGACGCGCACGACCTCACCCGTAATGTAGGCAGCCGCATCACTCGCCAAAAAGCGCACCACGCCGGCCACTTCCTCGGGGCGCGCCATGCGCTTAAGGGGAATCTGCTCCTCGGTTGCCGCACGCACCTTCTCCGAGAGCTTTGCCGTCATGTCCGTCTCGACAAACCCGGGGGCGACCGCGTTCACTCGTACGCCGCGGGGCGCAAGCTCGCGCGCCACCGCCTTGGTAAGCCCTATCACGCCCGCCTTGGAGGCAGCGTAGTTGGCTTGCCCGGCATTGCCCATCAGGCCCACGACCGAGCTCATGTTGACGACGCAGCCGCCGCGCTGGCGCATAAAGGTCTTGGTGAGTGCGCGCATCATATTGAATGTTCCCTTGAGATTGACATCGAGCACGCGATCGAATGCGTCATCGCCCATGCGCATGAGCAGGCCATCGCGGGTGATGCCGGCGTTGTTGACGAGCGCCCAGATTGAGCCGAAGTCGCTCAGGACCGCCTCCACGCATGTGTTGACGGCATCGGGGTCGGCCACGTCACATTGATATGCGCGCGCCGTGGCGCCAGCCGCCTCGCAGGCTTTGCACGTCTCGCGTGCCGCATCGACGCCGCCGGCATAGACGACGGCAATATCGTAGCCATCCTCCGCCAGGCCCACGGCACAAGCGCGGCCGATCCCCCGCGAGCCGCCCGTGATTAGTGCCACGCGATGTGAGTCGTTGCGCTCGAGCGCGCCGTTGTTCAAGTTGCCCATGTCATTCCTTTCGGGTTACAGCCCTGTGGACTATGCGAGCTCGTTGGCGATAGCTGCGACCTGCTCGGCCGTTTCGCACGAATACACGCGAACGTCGCTCAGCGTACGCTTGACCAGGCCCGACAGCGTTTTGCCAGGACCGACCTCAATAAACGTGTCGATGCCCTGATCCTGCAGAGCATGCAGCGTATCGGCCCAGCGAACGGCATGACTCACCTGGTTGGCCAAGACATCCGATGCCGCTCGCGGGTCCGCCGGATAGGGCGCCGCCGTCATGTTTGCCATGACCGGAATCAGCAGCGGTGACGGCGCGTGGCCGGCTTGGATATACGTCGCCAGCCCCTCAGTCGCCTCGGCCATATAGGGGCTATGAAATGCGCCCGACACCGCGACTTTCATAGCGCGGCCGCCAGCCTCTTTTACTAGGACGTCGAGCTCCTGCAGCGCCTCGGGCGCTCCGGCAACAACCGTCTGCTGCGGACTGTTGTAGTTGACCGGCCAGCAGTCCTCGCCTGCCTGTTTTGCCAGGCCCTCAACTTGCGCCGCATCGAGCTTGATGACGGCGCGCATGCCGCCCGGATGGCGCTCGGCAGCCGCGGCCATCAGCGCCGCGCGCTCGCACACGAGCTCAAAGCCCGCTCGCGTATCGAACGCCCCCGCAAAGGTGAGCGCGGCGACCTCGCCAAGCGAAAAACCCGCACAGGCGGCAGGTACCACGCCGCGCTCACGCAGGGCGGCAGCCGCTGCCAGATCGTGAACGAACACGCACGGCTGCGTGTTCTCGGTCTGCGAGAGTTCCTCCTTGGAGGCGCTTCGGCACTGCTCACTGGTCCCCGGGCGCACCTCGTCGGCAATGGCGAACACCTCGGCGGCGGCCGGCGATGCCTCGATCAGGTCGACGCCCATCGCGGGGTGCTGGGCGCCCTGGCCGGCAAACAGAAACGCTACGCCACCCATGCGCACGCACCCTTCAGGACGTGCTCGGCGCCATCGACCAGGTCGTCAACGATTTCACGTGCACTTTGGCGCTCGTTGACCATGCCGGCAATCTGTCCACACAAAAACGAGCCCTCTTCGTAATTGCCGTCCTTGGCGGCCTTGCGAAGGGTGCCCGTGCCCATGGCCCCGAGCTCCTCGACGCTTACGCCCGCCGCCTCGCTCTTGGCGTAGGCGTTGGTGAAGGGGCTCTTGAGGGCACGCACCGGGTGTCCCGTCGAGCGGCCGGTCGCACGCGTCGAGGTGTCGTTGGCCTTCAGGACCATCTCCTTGTACTGCTCCGATACGGTGCACTCATCTGCGATCAGAAAGCGCGTACCCACCTGCACGCCGGCGGCGCCCAGCATAAAGGCGGCCGCCACGCCGCGGCCATCGGCGATACCGCCAGCCGCAACCACGGGAATATCGACCGCATCGACAACCTGCGGCACCAGTGCCATCGTCGAGGTCTCGCCAATATGGCCGCCTGATTCGGTACCCTCGGCAACCACGGCAGTGGCTCCACGACGCGCCACGAGGCGCGCCAGCGCCACCGAGGCAACGACCGGGATGACCTTGATGCCCGCCTCGTTCCACGCCTTCATGTACTTGGTGGGATTGCCGGCACCCGTCACGACGACCGGCACCCGCTCGTCAATCACGACCCGCGCGACCTCGTCGGCAAACGGGCTCATGAGCATGACATTGACGCCAAAGGGCTTATCCGTCCTGGCGCGCAGCTCATGAATCTGGTCGCGCAGCCAGTTGGCGTCGGCGTTCATGGCCGCGATAATCCCTAAGCCGCCCGCCTCGGACACTGCGGACGCCAGCGAGGCGTCGGCGATCCAGGCCATACCGCCCTGGAACACGGGCTTTTCGATGCCGAGCAGATCGCAGAGAGGAGTCTTGAGCATCTCTACTTCTCCAATGCCGCCTCGACCGTATCGGCGAACTCGCCGACCGTCTTGGGGTTCTCCTCGGTATCGAGCTGGATGCTAAACTCGTCCTCGACGGCGACGAGGATCTCGACGGTGCCCAGACTGTCGAGACCAATCTCCTCGAGCGTGGACTCGGGCTTCATCTCGACGTCGTCAAGGCCAGCGGTCTCGCGGATAACGTCGCAAACGCGCTCGAAGGTCTTCTGATCTGCCATGGTAGTTCTCCTTTGTTTGTGCCCTAGGGGCGGTTTCATTTCCTATGTGCGACTACTTCCAACGAAGCAGATAGCCACCTATATCCAGGCCGGCGCCAAATCCGACCAGGGCGATGGTGTCGCCCGCGTGCAGCGCGCCGGTATTTGCCAGTCGATCGAGAGCAAGCGGAATACAGGCGCTCGAGATGTTTCCGGTTTCACGCAACGTTCGGACCACGCGGTCGTCCGGCACGCCTAAGCGCTTGACCGCCTGGCTCAAGATTCGTTCGTTAGCCTGATGGAATACAAAGTGGTCGATGTCCTCGACCGCGATGCTCGCGTCGCAAACGAGCTTGTTGACCGTGTCGCAGATGGCATTGACGCCAAACTTGAAGACGCGACGGCCGTTCATGGAAAGCACGCTTTCGCGGTCCTGCGCCGTCTTATACGGCGAGGAGCCCGCCAATCCGGGGACGCGCAGTGTTTCGACGTCAGGCGACGTCGAAAGCTCAACGGCGAGGGGATTCTCTCCCCCAGCCTCTATGACCGCAGCACCCGCGCCATCGCCAAAGAGCACGCACGTTGCACGGTCGGTCCAATCGAGCGCGCGCGTCATCTGCTCGGCTGCAACGACCAGCACGTGTTTGGCTCGTCCTCGGGCGATATAGCCCTCGGCAACATCGAGCGCAAATACGAAGCCGGCGCAGGCCGCCGAGACATCGAAGGCAGGGCACGTCGCGCCTAGTCGCTCAGCAACGGCACACGCCTCAGCGGGAACAAGATGGTCACCCGTCGTCGTCGAGCAGACGATCAAATCCAACTGGCTCGCGTCGATTCCGGACACCTGGAGTGCCCGCTCGCTCGCCGCTACGGCAAGGTCATCAAGTGACTCGGTGGTGCAGACGTGGCGGCTCTTGATACCTGTGCGGGTAAAAATCCACTCATCCGAGGTATCGAGGAACTCGGACAGCTCGTCATTGGAAACACTGCGCTTAGGAAGCGCCGAGCCCGTTCCAAGAATCGTGAAACCCATCACTAACCTCCTTTGAGTTGTTGACGTGTTTACATCGACCAAGAGAGGATAGCGCATTTCAGTCGTTGTTGACGTGTTAACATTAAATTGCCCAAATGCGACACAGGCTTCACATTGTGTCTATCTCTCGACACCATTGCGTTATTCACTTATTCATTAAGGAGGTAGCAGCCGTTATGGATGCCAAATTAACGATAGTCGACGTAACCGGATCGACCAACGATGACCTGCTCGAAGCAGGAAAACAGGGAGCGCCGCACGGCACAGGACTTGCCGCCCGGGCTCAGACAGCAGGACGCGGCCGGCGCGGCCACAAGTGGGATTCAACCGCCGGCAACCTATTGCTTTCGATTGTCCTGCGTCCATGCGTTAATCCTGCGAAGTACTCTGGTCTTGCTGCCGTCAGCGGCCTAGCGGTGCTCGAGGCGCTCGAAAAACAGGGTCTTGCAAACGAGATTGGCCTCAAATGGCCCAACGACCTGGTCGCGCGTGGACGCAAACTCGGCGGCATTCTGGTCGAGGCCGCACGCGATAACGAAGGCAAACCTTTCGTCGTCTGCGGCATTGGTGTCAATGTGAACTATGCGCCCCAAGAGATGCCCGATGGTGGCCTGCCGGCAATCGGTCTCTCGGACCTTAACGAGAACGTTCCTGCTGTCGACATGCTCCTCGATGAGGTCTATCACGCAGTTATAGACGCTGTAGATGCCTGGGCAGAACGCCTCAACGCCATGGAAGAAAACACCGGACCGCTCGCGCCCGTCCACGGCGAATATGTCGCTCACCTCAATTGGATCGGGGAGCACGTTATCGCCCGCTCCCCCGCTGGAGACGAACTGGCGCGAGGCATCTTTAAAACGGTCGATGGCTTTGGTCGTGCGTGCATCGAAACAGAAGACGGCTTGCGATTCTTCCATTTTGAGGAAGCGTCATTGCGCCCCTTGAGTGAGTAGGTCGCCACAGCCAGCCGCTCGGCAGCCTTACCCGGCGATCCAAACCCATCATGCAAAACAAAAGAGCCCCGCTACCGTAATGGCAGCGGGGCCCTTTAAGCTATGAGGAATATCGCTTAGAGCTTGATGTCGATGTCGACGCCAGCGGGGAGGTCGAGACGCATAAGCGAATCAACGGTGCCCGAGGTGGGGTCGAGGATGTCGATGAGGCGCTTGTGGGTGCGCATCTCGAACTGCTCACGGGAGTCCTTGTTCACGTGCGGCGAGCGGATAACCGTGTACAGGTTGCGCTCGGTGGGCAGGGGGACAGGACCGGAAACGCGAGCACCGGTCTTCTGAGCGGTCTCGACGATGAGCTTCGCGGACTGATCGACGACCTCGTGATCATAGCCCTTGAGGCGAATGCGGATCTTCTGGGTAGCCAACTTAAACCTCCAAAGAGTGCGAGAGATGTTCTCGCGGATTACGTAACAGGGAGCTCGAACTTAGGCGTTCTTGCTCATGACCTCGTCCACGATGGACTTGGGCGCGGGCTCATAAGAGTCGAACTGCATCGTGTAGGATGCACGGCCCTGGGTCTGGGAGCGAAGGTCGGTAGCGTAACCGAACATCTCGCCCAGCGGCACCTTGGCACGGATGAGCTTGCTGTTCTTGCGATCCTCCATGCCCTCGATCTTGCCGCGGCGACCGGAGAGGTTGCCCATAACGTCGCCCATGTACTGCTCGGGGGTCTCGACCTCGACAGCCATGATCGGCTCGAGCAGCTGCGGATCGGACTTCTTGAGAGCGTCCTTGATAGCCATGGAACCGGCGATCTTGAAGGCGGCCTCGGAGGAGTCGACCTCGTGGTAAGAACCGTCGAACAGGGTGACCTTAACGTCGAGGACCGGGAAGCCGGCGATAACACCGGTGTTCAGGGCCTCCTGGATGCCCTTGTCGATGGACGGGATGTACTCCTTGGGCACGACGCCGCCGACGATAGCGTTGACGAACTCGTAGCCGAAGCCCTCCTCCATCTTCTCGAGCTTGATGACGGCGTGGCCGTACTGACCGCGACCGCCGGACTGACGGACGAACTTGCCCTCAGCCTTCTCGACGTCGTGACCAGCGGTCTCGCGGTAGGCAACCTGGGGCTTACCAACGTTAGCGTCAACCTTGAACTCGCGGAGCAGACGGTCGACGATGATCTCGAGGTGCAGCTCGCCCATGCCGGCGATGATGGTCTGGCCGGTCTCGTGGTTGGTGGACACCTGGAAGGTCGGGTCCTCCTCGGCGAGCTTGGTCAGAGCAAGGGACATCTTGTCCTGCTCGGCCTTGGTCTTGGGCTCGATGGCAACGTCGATAACGGGCTTAGCGAACTCGATCTTCTCGAGGACGATCTCCTTGCCCTCGGCGCACAGGGTGTCACCGGTGGTGGAGTTCTTGAAGCCGACGCAAGCAACGATGTCGCCGGCGGCAGCGTCGTCACGGTCGATACGCTCGGCGGCGTTCATCTCGAGGATGCGGCCGAGGCGCTCGCGCTGACCGTTGGAAGCGTTGACCACGTAGGAGCCGGACTCGGCACGGCCGGAGTAAACGCGGACGTAGGTGAGCTTACCGACGAACGGGTCGGTCATGATCTTGAAGACCAGGCCGGAGAAGGGCTCGTCGAAGGAAGGATGACGCTGGATCTCCTCGCCGGTGTCCGGATCGGTACCGGTGACAGCCTCAACGTCGAGCGGGCTGGGCAGGTAGTCGACGACAGCGTCGAGCAGCTCCTGAACGCCCTTGTTCTTGTAGGCGGAGCCCACGAAGACGAGGTTGAGCTCGTTGGCCAGAACGCCCTTACGCAGAGCAGCCTTGAGCTCCTCGACGGTGAAGTCCTCCTCCATGAGGATCTTCTCCATGAGCTCGTCGTCAAAGCTGGCAGCAGCGTCGAGGAGCTCCTCGCGCTTGGTGGCAGCGATGTCGGCAAACTCAGCCGGGATCTCGTCCATCGGCTCGGGGTAGGTCATACCCTTCTCGTCGGCCTTGAAGTCCCATGCAGTCATGGTGACCAGGTCGATGACGCCCCAGAAGTTGTCCTCGGCGCCCATCGGGACCTGAGCGGCCACGGCGTTAGCGTCGAGACGATCCTTCATGGTCTCGATAGCGTTGAAGAAGTCAGCGCCCACGCGGTCATACTTATTGATGAAGGCGATGCGGGGGACGTTGAAGGTAGAAGCCTGACGCCAAACGGTCTCAGACTGGGGCTGAACGCCGGCAACGGCGTCGAAGACGGCGACAGCGCCATCGAGGACGCGCAGGCAGCGCTCGACCTCGGCGGTGAAGTCAACGTGGCCCGGGGTGTCGATGATCTGGATGCGGTAGTCCTTACCGTCCTTGTTCCAGAAGCACGTGGTAGCAGCGGAGGTAATGGTTACGCCGCGCTCCTGCTCCTGAACCATCCAGTCCATGGTGGCAGCGCCCTCATGGACCTCACCGATCTTGTGGGTCTTACCGGTGTAGTAAAGAATACGCTCGGTCGTGGTGGTCTTACCGGCATCGATGTGGGCCATGATGCCGATGTTACGGGTATCGGAAAGCTTGTACTTAGGCTTAGCCATGTTAGTTCCTTACCTTAACTTACCAACGATAGTGAGAGAACGCGCGGTTGGCCTCGGCCATCTTGAAGACGTCCTCACGCTTCTTGACGGAAGCGCCCAGGCCGTTGGAAGCGTCGAGAATCTCGTTGGCGAGACGCTCGGCCATGGTCTTCTCCTTGCGAGCGCGGGAGAAGTTGACGATCCAGCGGATACCCAGAGCGGTGGAACGACGGGAGTTGACCTCCATCGGGACCTGATAGGTAGCGCCACCGACACGCTTGGGCTTAACCTCGAGCGTGGGCTTGACGTTGTCCATAGCCTTCTTGAAGGTAGCGAGAGCGTCGCCACCCTCGGACTTCTCGGCAACGATCTCGAAAGCGGTGTAAACGATGCGCTCAGCGGTGGCCTTCTTGCCGTCAAGAAGGACCTTGTTGATGAGCTGAGTCACCAGGCGGTTGTTGTAAACGGCGTCAGGCTGAACCTCACGACGATTAGCTGCTGCACGACGCGGCATGTGAAATCTCCTTAAGTGTCTACCGTGCGGCGCTTAGGCGGCACACGGCGAAAGTATCAAAACGTTATCTGGCTTATTTAGCCTTGGGGCGCTTAGCACCGTACTTGGAACGGGCCTGCATACGGTTCTGGACCGGAGCAGCGTCGTAGGCGCCACGGATGACGTGATAACGGACACCAGGGAGGTCACGGACACGACCGCCGCGGACGAGCACGATGGAGTGCTCCTGCAGGTTGTGGCCCTCACCCGGGATGTAAGCAGTAACTTCGATGCCGTTGACAAGGCGAACACGGGCAACCTTACGAAGAGCCGAGTTCGGCTTCTTGGGGCTCGTGGTGAAGACGCGGGTGCACACGCCGCGCTTCTGGGAGTTGTGCTGCAGAGCAGCGTTCTTGGACTTCTTGGGCACGGAACGACGGCCCTGGCGAACCAGCTGGTTAATAGTAGGCAAAGCGTACTCCTTCTCGAATGATTCCAGCTTTCTGTAAAGTGCAACGGCTTGAATCGAGGGGTCAGCATCCCCCTACGAAACACGCAGTT
>CABUMZ010000079.1 GCA_902492825.1 uncultured Collinsella sp. | reverse complement strand
AATCTACGGAAAACTCGCCCTGCCCCTCCCGGCCGGAGCTACGTTGCCTTTGCTGCGAATCCTCGTGTCCGTTGAGCGACGCGCCCCACGCATAATCCTTATGTCGGTGGGCTGATGTGTTGCGTCCCTGATGGCTATAGGGTTGAGACGAATGTGGATAGGCGGCGGAGGCCTTCGTCTAGATCTTTGTCGGAGACGCAGTAGCTTAGGCGGATGTGGCCTTCGGTTCCGAAACAGTCGCCCGGGACTAGGGCTACGTTTGCTTCTTTGATGGCTTTGATGCAGAATTCTTCGCTGGTTAGGCCGTATTGTTTGATGCTCGGGAAGGTGTAGAAGGCTCCTGCGGGCTCTACCACGTCGAGGCCCATGGCGCTTAAGGCTGCGAGCACGCGTTTGCGGCGGGCTCGGTAGACTTCAAGCATGGGGGTGGGGTCGACGGTGAGGGCTCGGGCTGCGGCGTCCATTTCGAATGAGACGGCGCTCGATACTAAGTATTGGTGGGCCTTTGCGATCTCGGCGATGACAGGGGCTGCGGCTGCGAGCCAGCCCAAGCGCCAGCCGGTCATGGCCCAGGGCTTGGAGAAGCTCTCGATGACCACCGTCTGCTCGCGTAGCTCCGGGTGGCGCTGGGCAAATCGCTCGTAGCCATCCACATAGACCAGACGGTTGTATACGTCGTCGCAGACTACGTAGATGCCCGCCTGCTCCGCTACGCGCGCCACGGCGTCGAGCGATACCGCGTCGAGGATGCAGCCCGTTGGATTGTTGGGCGAGCAGATGACGATGGCCTTGGTCGCCGGCGTTACGCAAGCACGAAGTGCGCCCTCGTCAATCTGGAATTGCGCAGGCTCCGTATCCAAAAAGACCGCTTTGGCGTGATTGGCCACGACGATGCTCTCGTACAGGCCAAAGGCCGGCGTGGGGATGATGACCTCGTCGCCTGGATTGAGCATAGCCATAAACGTAGCCGACAGGGCCTCAGTCGCACCATCGGTCAGGATGACCTCGTCAGCCGAAAACGAAAAGCCCGCGTCGCCCATATATGCGGACAGCGCCTCGCGCAGGGCAGGGCGACCGTTGTTGGGCGGATAGTGCGTGTCGCCGCGATTGAGCGAGGCAGTCACCTCAGCGCTAATCACATCGGGCGTAGGAAAATCGGGCTCGCCGAGCGCGAGCGCAATGCATCCCGGATGCTGCGCGGCGAGCGCGTTGATTCGGCGGATGCCGGAGGGCTTGAGCGCGGCAAGCGAGGTATTCATGGGCAGACGCATGGCGTTCCTTTCGTAAGGGTTGCACTAGGATAGCGCGGCTAGGCGCCGCCAGACGGTGTAACCTAAACGGAAACCAACCGGAAAGGAGGCGGCATGGAGACGACCGTACGCGGCGATGTACCAAAAACACTGCATAACATCGCGTTTGTCAGTATTCCCGAGAGCGCCGATCTTGAGTTTTTGCTCTGGGACCTGCAGGATGCCATCGCCGCCTATGCTCAGCTTTCTGGCACGGCGCTCCCCCGCCCGATCGATTTGGAGGCGGATGATGCCGGTGCAGTCGATGGCATGGTGCTCGCTGTTGATGATGCATTTGATGATGAGGCTATGATCGCTGTCGAGGAGATACTCGATCGCTTTAAGAATACAGACGCGCGCGTCTATGTCGTCGTTCAGGCCCTGTCCAAAAACACCAAGCAGGCGGACGAAGCCCTCGACCGCCTATACGTGACCTGCCATGGTGCGACGGCGTTGTCATCCGTGCCGGCAGCGGCATCGCAGCGCTTCGCCACTCCCCGCGTATGGGCCTCTTGCGTCGGCCATTTTCGGAAGCGATAGATAAGCTTGTGGGCGCTGTGCGCATGGGCTGCTCTATTGAGCATGCGCAGCTGCTTGGCGGTGGCAATGCCGACGGCATGGTGCGCGTCAAGCCCGCGCTACCCGCACCGATATGGCATGCCATCATGAAATACCTCGGCAGCCGCGCCCAATCAGATATCTAAATTACAGAGTGCCCCAGTCAACGGCCTCGCGCCAGCGCTCAACAAGACGCTCCAGGCGCCACGCTGCATTGGCAGGACTTGTCGAGGGTAGAACGATGGCGGGCAACCCGGTGCGTTCTTGTAGATAGCGCTTGTAGAGACGGCCAGCTGTACCACCGTTGCATATCACCTGCTCAATGGGAGCTGCGCCGGTAATGCGCTCGATATGTGCCGGCACAACGTTGCGAATGCTCGCGTCGCTTGAGCCCTTGATGTCACAGCTCTCGATCACGTCCCACAGGGCCACACCGCCGTTGAGCAGCATAGCCCGCTTGGCGGCAATCGAGGCATCGAGCGTCGCGGGCTCACCACTTGCCAAAGGATCGCCCTCGTTGGGCGGCACGGGCACACCGAGGCACGCGGCCATCACGCGCCAAAAGCGGTTCTGCGGATTGCCATAGTAGAAGGCATTGGCACGCGAGAGCACCGAGGGAAACGACCCCAACACCAAAACGCGCGAGCGCTCGTCAAACACGGGCTCAAACCCATGCTCAATATGTTGATAGCCCTCGTCGGACGCAGCCATGAGCTAGGCCCTCAGCAGATAACGCACCTCATAGGGTGCGAGTTCAAGGGAGCCCGGCAGCTCGACCGTGGGCGCACCGTCGGCAAGCAGGTCGACGAAGGAGCCGTTGAGTTCGCCGGCTCCAAAGGTATAGGGCTCGTTCACGGCGTTGACCGCCACGAGCACCGTCGCGTCATCGCAGGCGCGCTCGAACAGCAGCTGCTTGTTCTGGATCACCACGTTGCGGTAAGCGCCGTAGTTGAGGGCACGGGCTGCCGCGTCGTTTGCCGAGCGTAGGTGCGCAAGCTGCGTGACAAATGCCGTCAGCTCGTTAGGTGCCGGAGTGTCAAGCGCAGGACGTAGCGCCCAATCGCCATCGGGGCCGCCCTTTTCGCCAGTAATCCCCCACTCGCTGCCGTAGTAGACGCATGGAATGCCCGGCATACCAAAGAGCATGCCGTAGGCGGGGCGCAGGCAGGACTTGTCCGTCAGGATGCTCGCCAGGCGCGGCACATCGTGGTTGTCAACAAACGACAGCAGGTGTTTGCCGCGGTAGATGCACCACGGGTCGTCGCCAAACTGGCGGTGCAACGAATGGGCGATCTCGAACATGTTGACCGAGTTAAAGCTGGAGTACAGGCCCTTGTAGCACTCGTAGTTGGTGCAGGAGTCGAGCATCTCGTCGTTGACGATCTGGTTGTAGTCGCCGTGGAGCGTCTCACCAATCAGCACAAAGTCGGGCTTGAGCTCACGGGTAAAGGCGTGCAGGCGGCGCATGAAGTCGCGGTCGAGCATATAGGCGACGTCCAAGCGCAGGCCGTCGACGCCAAAGACCTCAGCCCAGCGGCGCACGGACTCAAGCAGGTAATCGACCACGACAGGGTTTTGCAAGTTGAGCTTCACGAGCTCAAAATGACCCTCCCAGCCCTCGTACCAAAAGCCGTCGCCATAGCAGGAGTCGCCGTCAAAACTGATGTGAAACCAATCCTTGTACGGCGAATCCCACTTGCGCTCCTGCACATCGCGGAAGGCCCAAAAGCCGCGACCGACGTGGTTGAAGACGGCATCGAGCACCACGCGGATGCCATGGGCGTGCAGCGTGTCGCATACGGCGGCAAAGTCGGCATCCCCGCCCAGGCGACGGTCGATATGGCGCAGGCTGCGCGTGTCGTAGCCATGGCTGTCGGATTCGAGCGGCGGGTTGATGAGCACGGCGCCAACGCCGAGTTCCTGCAGGTAGTCGGCCCATTGGGCAATCTTCATGATGGGGGCATCGGGGCTAGCTGTGGCATCGGCAGCCTGGGCGAGCTCATCCTCGGCAACAGGGGCGGCGTTTTCGCGCGGAGCTCCACAGAAGCCCAGCGGATAGATCTGATAGAACGTCGTCTCGTATGCCCACATAGCAACCTCCCGGTAAGCTCAACACAACGACATCCATTGTATGCCCAGCTTGTATCCTCTTCCCCAAAATAAGTTGCGGTGGAATAGTTCCTGCTTGGACCTTCAGAGGCCTTAAACAGGAACTATTCCACCGCAATTGATGAGGGAACGTGATTAGGCGACAGGCTTTGCGCGGCGAATGGCCGGGAACATCACCGTGATGGCGAGGATAACGCCCACGACGGCAATCGACCCGCCCGCGAAGCCGATCCAGGCGATACCGGGACCCGAAACCACGGCTCCGCCGATCGCGGTACCCGTGCCAATGCCCAGATTGAACAGGCCCGAGAAGATCGACATGGCGACGGCCGACGAATCTGCCGGCGTGTGCTTGATGAGCTCGGCCTGAAACGCCACGTTAAAGGCCGTGGCGCAGCAACCCCACAGTGCGCAGAAGGCAAGCACTGTCACGAGCGACGATGCGGCCGGCCCCATGAGCAGCAGGGCCACCGGCACGCCGGAGAGCGTGATAGCCAAGAACGGGAAGCGATGCCCATCGAACAGGCGGCCGAACAGCCAGCTTCCGAGCAGACCGGAGCAGCCGAACGCCGTCAGCGTCATGGTGATAGCGCTTGCGTCGACATGGGCGACCTGAGCCAGGAAAGGCTCGATATAGCTGTAGCTTGCGTAATAGCCGGTCGCCATGAAGACCGTGACTGCGTAGAGCGCGATGAGGAGCGGGTTCTTGAGCAGCTCGGGCAGCTGTTTGACGGTAAAGCGCTCACCCGCCGGCATGGCCGGGAACACCGCTGCCTGGTAGACGGCCGCGATGGCTGAGAGGCCCCCGACCACGGCAAACGTCATGCGCCAGCCCACGGCCAAGCCAATGGCGCGACCGAGAGGCAGGCCAAAGATCTGCGCGATAGACGAGCCCGTAGCGATCATGCTGATGGCGAGCGCGCCGTGGCGAGTGTCGACCAGGCGCGAGGCCATAATCGAGGCGACTGACCAGAACACGGCATGTGCGCAAGCGACCACCAGGCGCGCGCAGACCAGGATGGGATAGGTCGGCGCCACAGCGGACAGGAACTGACCGAGCGAGAACACGGCAAGCACGCCCAGCAGCATCCGCTTAAACTCGAAACGCGAAGCGAACACCATGAGCGGCAACGACAGCAGCATGACGCCCCAGGCATAGACCGAGATCATGATGCCCGCCTGGGCCTCGGTGAGCGAGAACGACGCGGCAATATCAGTCAAAAGGCCGATGGGCATAAACTCCGACGTGTTGAACACGAACGCACAGCAGGTGAGCCCGACGAGTGGGAGCCACTGCCTGAGCGTGATGCCGTCTTGCCTTGCCTGACTCATATATAACATCTCCAATCATTTTGAGCGGAGGCGATTATATAGCAACGGTCCCGCATCCGTCAGTAACGGACACGGGACCGAAACAATTCGATACACAGAGGTTGCGCCGTCAATAAATAACTAAGCCAACCCCAGCAATATGCCCGCCGAATGCACGACAAACGCCACGATCCAGGCGACCGTCACTTGAAACGCGAACACGGCAACGGCATAGCGCGCGCCCAACTCGCTCCTGACGGCGCCGATGGCCGCCACGCAGGGCGGGTACAGCAACGTAAAGACCAGGAACACGTAAGCGGTAAACGGCGAAAACATGGTCGACAGTGCCGCGGGCGAGGTCGCGCCCAAAAGCACGGTGAGGGTCGAGATGACACTCTCCTTGGCGATAAGTCCGGTGACGAGCGCCGTGGATGCGCGCCAATCGCCAAAGCCAAGCGGCGCCAGCGCCGGCGCGATGATGCTGCCGAGGCCCGCAAGCAGGCTTTGCGACTGGTCGGCGACCACATTAAAGCGGATATCGAACGTCTGAAGGAACCAGATGACCACCGTAGCGGCAAAGATAATGGTAAAGGCCTTGGTAATAAAATCCTTGGCCTTATCCCATGCCAGCATCACCGTCGTCTTGACGCTCGGCAGGCGGTAGTTGGGGAGCTCCATGATAAACGGCACCGGGTCGCCCTTAAATGCCGTGCGGTTGAGCACCAAAGCCGCGATACAGCCAACCGCAATGCCAATCAGATAGAGCGAGACCATGGCGGGGACCGTCGCCTGCGGGAAAAACGCCCCGCACAGCAGGCCGTAGACCGGCAACTTGGCCGAACAGCTCATGAACGGCGTGAGCATGACCGTCATCTTGCGGTCGTGCTCGGATGGGAGCGTACGGGTCGACATGATAGCCGGCACGGTGCAGCCAAAACCGACGAGCATAGGCACAAAGCTGCGGCCCGACAGGCCAAAGCGACGCAGCACCTTATCCATAACAAAGGCCACGCGCGCCATGTAGCCCGAGTCCTCCAGAATGGAGAGGAACAAGAAGAGCACGACAATAATCGGCAGGAAGGTCAGCACGCTGCCCACACCCGTAAGCACGCCGTCGACAGCCAGTGAGCGCACCACGTCGTTGGTGCCGAACGCCTTGAGGCCCGCATCGGCCGAGGCGATGATGGCAGCGATGCCGTCCTCCATGAGTCCCTGCAACGCCGCGCCGATCACGCCAAACGTCAGCCAAAAGACGAGACCCATGATCAGCAGAAACGCCGGAATGGCCGTATAGCGACCCGTCAGAATGCGGTCGATCTTGACGGAGCGCACGTGCTCGCGGCTCTCGTGCGGCTTGACGACACAGCGCCCACACACGTCGCCGATAAAGCTAAAGCGCATATCGGCCAGCGCGGAAAGGCGGTCGGTGCCGGCCTCGCCCTCCATCTGGGTAATGATGTGCTCGATGGCGTCGAGCTCGTTACGGTCCAGGTGAAGCGCCTCGGTCACCAGCTCGTCGCCCTCAACCAGCTTGGTCGCCGCAAAACGCACGGGAATGTGTGCCGTCGCGGCATGGTCCTCGATAAGGTTGGCGATGCCGTGGATGCAGCGATGCAGCGCACCGCCGTCTGGACCATCGGGCGCGCAAAAGTCCAAGCGGCCGGGACGCTCGCGGAACCGCGCGACGTGCAAGGCATGATCCACCAGCTCACCGATACCCTCGTTGCGGGCAGCGCTAATGGGGACAACAGGCACGCCCAACAGGCTCTCGAGCAGGTTGACGTCCACGGCGCCACCGTTGGTCGTCACCTCGTCCATCATGTTAAGCGCGATAACCATGGGGCAATCGAGCTCCATAAGCTGCAGCGTCAGGTACAGGTTGCGTTCGATATTGGTGGCGTCGATGATATCGATGATGGCATCGGGATTTTCGTCCAAGATGAATTGGCGGCTGACGATCTCTTCGCCCGTGTACGGCGACAGGGAGTAAATGCCTGGCAGATCAGTGACGCTCGCCTCGGGGTGGTTACGGATGGTGCCGTCCTTGCGGTCGACCGTCACGCCGGGAAAGTTACCGACATGCTGGTTGGAGCCCGTAAGCTGGTTGAACAGCGTGGTTTTACCGCAGTTTTGGTTGCCGGCGAGGGCAAAATGTAGCGGTGCGCCCTCGGGCACGGCCGTTTTTGCCGCACGGGGCGAATACGTCCCCTCGCCGAGTGCCGGGTGCTCCGTCGTGCCGATTGCGGCGTTAGCGCGCGGACCCGTATCGGTGTCGTGAACACCCACGAGCTCAATCCGTGCGGCATCGTCCTTGCGCAGCGTCAACTCGTAGCCACGCAGGCGAATCTCGAGCGGGTCGCCCATGGGGGCGTACTTCATCATGGTGACTTCGGTGCCCGGTGTTAGGCCCATGTCCAAAATATGTTGTCGGAGTGCCTGGTCGTCCGATGTCACCGATGCGACAACGGCGTCCTTTCCAATCTCGAGCGTATCGAGCTTCACGTCCGTGTTCCTCCCCCGGCGCCCGCAGGGCGTTGCATTTTGTTTACTATGGCTAACCGTTTGCCATGGCTAACCAATTGTAACCATGCATGATAGCGCGAACACGCAACGATGTTCAATCGACAGATCGGTGCAATGGGGACAGATCGCTTTGCCCAATAGATGCGATGCGGAACAACCAGGCGCGGGAGGGGATTCCGGGACACGGTTTCCCAGACGGCACCCTTTCGGAAACCGCACCCCACTATTCAGGCGAATTCCGGGATGCAGTTTCCCGATGGGGGCTCCTGGGGAAACTGCATCCCACTCCGAAACGCTAAAACGGGACGGGCTTTCCGACTGAGGTCTCTAGCGGAAACTGCGTCCCGGAATAGGCAGCAGAAACGGGACGCAGTTTCCGAACGGAGAGCACAGCAATGTTGCGCAACAACGGGCGAGCGTTCGCCCTTAGCATGAGGACAGAAGGAAATGTGCCCGGTATTCGCGAGGGCGCCGATCGAGGGGAGCCTGCACATGTTCTGCCGAAATTGCGGGTCGAAGGTCGAGGACAGGACCAGGTTCTGCCCCGTGTGCGGAGAGCCCATCGCCGCCGAATGTGAAGCACCGGCCGAATCGCAGGGCGGCTTTCAATCCGCCCCGGCAGCCGAGTCGCAGCCGACTACACCGGCGCCGGCGAAGGCCAAGCGCCCAAAGAGGTCCCTCCTGATCGCCGCCGTCGTGGCCGCGCTGCTCGCCGCGGGCGGCGGCGCTGGCTACTACTTCGGCATCTACGCCCCTGAGCAGGCACGGAAGGCGGCCGAGCAGGAGGCGCTCGCGGCGAAGCACGCCGTGCGCTTTAGCGTCTCGGCCCAGGGCTGGGACACCTCGGCGGGAGCGAGCAGGCTGCCGGTTCATATTACGGGCAAGGAGGAGCGTGGCAAGAAGGTCGACGCCGTGCGCTACGTGGACAGCGACGGCGAGGGCGTCGAGCTCCGCCGCGGAAGCTACGAGGTCGAGGTCGCCGCCTCCCCCATCGCCGCCGACGGCACGATCTACGCCGTCCCCGCCGACAAGCTCGACATCAAGCTGGGCGAGAAAACTGCCGAGAAGAAGACCGTCGACGCGGGCGACGTGGCGCTGGAGCCGGTCGAGGCTGCCGAAGTGACCGACGACCAGATCGC
>CABUMZ010000078.1 GCA_902492825.1 uncultured Collinsella sp. | reverse complement strand
ACATCGAGGATAAGTGCGGCAGCATCATGCCGGGTCGCGACGCCGACTTTGTCGTGTTCGACCATGAGCTTACCCTCGTCGAGACGTATGTTGGCGGCCAGAGCGTCGGCAACGCCTTTACCGAGTAACGATAGAAAAAGACGGCGGGCCCGAATCTGCTCGGACCCGCCGTATGGGTTAAACGCTCAAAAGCACCTTAACAGTTACAGCTTGTTAGCGATCTTCTTTGCCGTGCGCTTAACGCCGGCCACCAGGCCTCCTGCAGGATGCTCCTTCTCGTATGCTAGGCGCTTCTCGCGCTTGGCGTACTCTTCGACGATGATGTCGCCATACTCGTCTTCGATCTTGTCGAAAAAGTCGACGGCGCCCTTAATTTCCTCAGCGGTCGGGTGTCCCTTTTGGACACCGCCGGCGAGCTTGAACGGACCCCACGTATCAAAGCCGGGGCAGCCGTAGACACCCATAAAGATGGCCTGCCTCATGCGGCAGATGCCATCGATATCCTTGCCGTACCACTTGTTTTTGCCACCGTAGGTCATAAGGCCAAACACCTTGTCCTGCGGCTGCAGCACGTTCGTGAGCACGCGTGCCATGTCCTTGTCGATCTCGGAGTAATAGATGCCCGTGGCGACACCGATCAGATGATATTCGTGCAGGTTGGGATACTCGTTTTTACCGAGTGACTTCACGTCGAGGGTATCGATTTCGGGGTGCGCCTCGACGATGGCGTCCACGAGCTTTTTCGTATTGCCGTGATGGCGCGAGGCGTAGAGGATGATGGTTCGCATAAGAAGGCCTTTCAGCTGTAATTGCATCAATGTCTGTATGGTACCCCGTTACATGGCGGGGATACCGGACGCATCGATGAACGTGCGGGTTTGTCCTTTGGTCAGGGCCGAGACGGGTTCTTGCGAGCAAAAAGTAGTTGTTCGAAAGGATGGGCAATGGAATACGCTCTCTCCAACGATTCGATTTCTATTAAGGTGTCCACGGCTGGTGGTTCGTTTACCTCGATTGAGGCCGGAGGTCGCGAGTACTTGTGGCAGAGCGATCCCGCCGTGTGGTCCGGCCAGGCACCGATTTGCTTCCCGATTTGCGGAGGCTTGCGCGACAACAGCGCCATGACGTTTGCCGGGCATCATGTAAAGCTCGCTCGCCACGGGTTTGCGCGCAAACAGGAGTGGAAGCTGCTGAGCCAAGGCGAGAACGAGCTGGCGATGTGCCTGGCTTCGGAGGATAACGCCGTGCTGCTGAGCGATTATCCGTACCCGTTTAAGCTTGTCGCTCGTTATACGCTAGAGGGGGATGCCGTGCGCGTCTCTTATGAGGTGACCAACGAGGGAACCGAGGACATGCCGTTCTTTATCGGCGGTCATCCCGGCTTTAGGTGCCCGCTCGATGAGGGCGAGGCCTATACGGACTACGAGTTGCGCTTTGAGAAGGACGAAGCTGCTGAGCTTTGCACTGCCGTCCCCTCGACTGGCTTGATTGACGTGGACAGGCGCTCCAAGAACCCCATGGTGGGAAAGACGCTGCCTCTGTCACATGAGCTCTTCGATTTTGCGGAGACCATCTTTGACGTGCTCGAGAGCCGTCAGGTCACGCTTTCCAAAAAGGGCGAGGACAAGGGCGTCCGCTTGAGCTTTGAGGGCTTCCCATATCTCATTGTGTGGAGCAAGCCCGAGGGCGATTTTGTGGCGGTTGAGCCCTGGGGCGGCCTTTCGACCTGCTCCGATGAGGACGACGTGCTTGAGCATAAGCGCGGCTGCCTTGTCGCCAAGCCCAAGGAGACCGTCGTTCGCTCGTTCACGATTGAGATTCTGTAATTCCGTTTTGTCGACTCGTATCGCGAGGCACAAGGAGCCTGCGAGATAAGGAGCTAAAAATGATCCTCACCGTTACGATGAACCCGTCTGTCGATACGCGCTATCAGCTCGATGAGCTCATTATCGACGACGTTAACCGTGTGACGCCCGAAAAGACCGCTGGCGGCAAGGGCCTCAACGTGGCCCGTGTGCTGGGTCAGCTGGGCGACGACGTTGTGGCAACCGGTCTGCTCGGTGGCCACATGGGCGCTTACATGGCCGAGCTCATGGACGCCAACGGTATTAGCAACGACTTTGTGCCCATCAAGGGCGAGACTCGCATTTGCCTCAACATCCTCCACGCCGGCAACCAGACCGAGCTGCTCGAGAGTGGCCCGACAATTGCCCCCGAGGAACTCGATGCCTTTACCGCCAAGTTTACTGAGCTTGCGGGCAAGGCCGACGTCGTCACCATTTCGGGTTCGCTGCCCCGCGGCGTCGAGGCGGACTACTATGCCAAGATCACGGGCATTGCCGAGAACGCCGGAGCCAAGGTGCTGCTCGATACTTCGGGTGCTTCGCTCGAGGCCGCCCTTAAGTCCGAAATTAAGCCCGAGCTGGTCAAGCCTAACCTGACCGAGATCAACGGCCTTCTGGGCACGAGCTTTACCACCGACGATGTGGACGAGCTCCGCGCCGCGCTCGCCTCTGATGCCCGCTTCTCCGATATCCCCTGGGTCGTCGTGTCCATGGGCGCTGCCGGCTCCGTTGGCTTCCACAATGGCCGTGCGTTCCGCGCAAAGACGCCCGATATCCCTGCCGTTAACGCCACGGGCTCTGGTGACTCCACTATCGCTGGCTTCGCGCATGCCATTGCTGCTGGCGCAGACGACGAGACGGTGCTGCGTACCGCCAACACCTGCGGCAAGCTCAATGCCATGGATCCCATGACCGGCCATCTGGTCATGGACCGTTGGGACGAGGTCTACAACGGCGTTGTCGTGACCGAGCTGTAAGGGCTTGGGCGTCGGCCCCGGCATCGATTGCTAGCTCATGTCGACGACAAGTGCGATAGCATTATGTCGGGGCGCGACGCCGACTTTGTCGTGTTCAATCCCGACCTTAGCCTGGTCGAGACGTATGTGGGTGGCAACAGCGTCGGCAACGCGTTTGCCGAGTAGCCGCCAAAGAAACGATCCGAGAGGGGATTTAGATGATTTACGGTGCACTGGGCGATATCGAGGAATACCGCGGAATGCTCAAGGGCCTCGACGTGCTGATTGACTGGCTCGAGGAGAACGACCCGGCGGAGCTCGAGGTCGGCAGCCATCCGATTCTGGGCGACAAGGTCTTTGCGAACGTCATGGCTCCCACGACGCGTCCCGAGGCCGAGGCTCACTATGAGACGCATCAGCGCTATCACGACCTGCAGGTCGACGTCGAGGGTCGCGAGGCCTTTAAGGTTGCCACGGGCAGCCTGACGCTGGTCCAGGAGTTTGACGAGAAGGACGACTACGATCTGGTCGATTCCGACGCTTCGATCGCCGGTGATCTTGCCGACGACAAGTTTGCGTTGTTTGTTGCCGGCGAGCCCCACATGCCCACGCTCGAGTTCCCGGGCGATGGCGCGCAGCCGGTCAAGAAGATCTGCTTTAAGCTGCTTGCAGACGCTTACTGGGAGGAGTAGCACGCTGCTCGGCTGAGCTGTTCGTCTGATGGCGTGATTCCCCTAGGGATATCACGCTAGGACCCCGCCAAACGTGTTTCCCTAGGGGAATCACGTTTGGCGGGGTTTTCTGTTTTTGAATAGGGAAGCTGTTTATTTGCGAAGAACATCGGCTAGCCGCAGGATTGAAATCATCGACCGATAAGTGAGTTCCACCTTTTCGCCCGCAAGCAGTCGTTTCGATTTAATCTCATTCAGCCCCACAAGCCGAGAGAACAACGAACTGCTCATCGTGCCCTCGTCAATTGACTCCCTTATGGTCTTCAAAACGTCCGTATCATGAAGCGATGCCGAGCTGTAGGGGGCAACACGAGCGGAACTCTCAATTAACGACGAGACAAAAGGACGGAGATGCTTTGGACATAGTCCATCAAACACCACATCCCCATTGTCATCCGAGCCGACCAGGCGCCAACTATAATGATCGACCCAGTCGTCTCCGTCATATATGGTGTCCATGAGCAACTTCCCGTCTAGAGGGAGAAATCTATTTGGACATCGGGGCGCAAGACCGCAATCCATATCGGGCCTGCAGCAGCTCCAACCCAACGCACCACATAGGTTCCCTTTCGTACATGTGTATCAATCTGCCCCGAAATGCCGGTGAACGCAATTCCAGACCCGTTTGTCGGATAGCAATCGACGTATTTTTGTTTTCCGCTCACAACCTTGTATAGATATATCGTTCCAGCAAAAGAGAAGGTATCGTGGCTATTTTAAATCTATATGGCCAATTCGAGCCCTCACCATGGCAATTGTTGCAGCAGGGTTTCTTTTCATTATAATTTCACTTTGGTAAATCCCCGCCCCCTAAGCATTAAATCCGAAGTCCACCGAGTGGGCGAATCGGCAACAAAAAAGCCGTCCGAAGGCGGCTATCTTGTGCAATGGAGCCAGCGACCGGGCTCGAACCGGTGACCCCCGCTTTACGAGAGCGGTGCTCTACCAACTGAGCTACGCTGGCGGCCATGTGGTGACGCAACTGAGGCGTCAACGGCTGTCTATGATACGGGACATCGCACATCCGTGCAAGTGTTCTGACGGCTTTTCTCACTTTAAATGCACTAATATTGGAGACGTGATGTCTCGCTCTTACGAGTCACAAACAGAATGGGACTGCCATGGCTCAACCCAAGATCCTTCTCACGCGTATCGATGACCGGTTTATTTACGGGCAAGACGTTGAGCTGTGGAACGAGGCTATGGGTTCCAACCTCGTCCTAATCGTCAACGACGAGATTGCGGCGGATTCGCGCAAGTGGGCGCCTATGAGGGTCGCGGCGCCCGAGGGCGTGTGGACGCGGTTTTTCTCGGTGCAAAGGACTATCGACATCATTCATACCGCAACGCCGCGTCAATGGATTCTGATCATGGTGGCCTCACCCGCCGATGCGCTCGCGCTGGTTAAGGGCGGCGTGCCCATCACCAAGATCAGCATCGGTCACATGCAGGCAGGGGAGGGCAAGCGCCCCATAACGCCCGCAGTCGCCGTAGACAATACGGACATCGCCGCCTTCAAAGAGCTGCAAGAACTCGGCATAGAGCTAGAAATCCGCTATCTCCCCAGTTCCAATCCCGACCCATCTACCTAGTCATTTAAGAACGTCCCCAATGACTAGGCAGAAAAGTGCCCGCTGGCGGTGATGCCGGCGGGCACTGCTGTGCGATATGCTGCGTTGTGGGCTTAGTGCCTCATAAAGTGATATTCGATCACATTGCTGTAGGGGTGACCCGGGCCCACGATGCCCTGGGGGAACAGCGGGTGGTGCGGCGTATCGGGATACATTTCGGCCTCGAGGGCAAAGCCGGCACCCCAGCCATAGTTGGCATCGTCCTTGGCGTGCTCGTCGCCCAGCCAGTTGCCGGTGTAGAGCTGCACGCCCGGGGCGGTGGTGTAGTAATCCATCTCGCGGCCGGTCCACATCTCCTCGACGTGCAGGGCACGACGCAGATTGCGGCCGTACTGGTAGCCGCCGATGCACAGGCAGTGATCGTAGCCACGGGCCTGCTTAATCTGCGGATCGTCTGCTTCCATGCCGGGAGCGACGGGACGCAGCTCGCGGAAGTCAAACGGTGTTCCCTCGACCGGGGCGATCTCGCCGGTGGGAATATTCTGCTCGTTAATGGGCAGGTAGTGAGCAGCATTGGCCACAAAGAAGTGTTCGCAGTCCATGCCAGCGTTGTGACCGGCAAGGTTAAAGTACGTGTGGTTGGTCATGGACACGTAGGTGACGCGGTCGCTCTCACAGCTGTACTCGATGCGGAAGCGTCCGGTGCGCGTCACGGTAAACACTGCCGTAAACGTGCGGTTGCCCGGCAGTCCCAGCTCGCCGTCCTCGAGAGGGGCGGTCATGCGCACGGCGTTATGGACCTCGTCGAGCTCAACATCCCACACGCGCTTGTGCAGTCCGTGCTCAAGGTCGCTGTGCAGGTTGTTGGCGCCCTCGTTGGCGGGCATATGCCAGTCTGTGCCGTCGATGGTAATCGTAGCGCCTGCGGTGCGGTTTGCCACGGGGCCGATGGTCGCGCCAAAGCAGGCAGGGTTATCAAAGTAATCCTCGAGCTTATCGAAGCCCAGCACCACATCGCGCACATTGCCGGGAATGTCGGGCACATCGATGCCAAGCACGGTGGCGCCATAGTCCATAATGCGAACGCAGATCTCGGGCCCGTTGAGGGTGTAGCGATGAACGGGGGTACCGCACGGCGCGGTGCCGAAAAGTTCGGAAGTGATCATTTGGTTCCTAACATCGAGATATTTCGGACAAACTGTAGCGCGAACAGGCGAGATTATCACTACACCCCACTAAAGCAGGGGGTATTTTTCTTAAAAAAAGTAATGAAGGCGCAGTTGAATCGCTCGTTTTTGGTCCGCGCGAGTCTGATACAATTTGTTCGTTACTGTTTGAATTGATGTACGCGTGGAATGTCGAGGGCTCATCGTGATTAAAGCAGAGCGACAGGATAGGGTTCGTCAGCTGCTCGATGAGCAGGGAACGGTTTCGGTCAAGGAGATCTCGGACGCGCTGGGCGTCTCGGACATGACGATCCGCCGCGACCTTGAGGAACTCGCGAGCCTGGGCGAGATCGAGCGTGTGCACGGCGGTGCCCGCAGCGCGCAGGGTCGCCCCCATGCCATGCTTCGCCATGAGTACTCGCACAGCGAAAAACGCTCCAAGCATGCCGAGGAAAAGCTGCAGATCGCGCGCCGTGCCGTGGAGCTCATCGAGGAAGGCTCGACCATCTTTTTGGGTACGGGCACCACGGTGGAGCAGATGGCCTCGATGCTGCCGGCGTTTCGCCTGCGCATCGTGACCAATTCGCTTTCGGTGTTTAACCTGCTCGAGGCGCGCGAAGACTGCGACCTGTGCCTTGTGGGCGGCATGTATCGCCGCCGCACCGCCGCCTTTGTGGGCCCAATGGCCGAGGATACCCTGCGCGCGCTGGGAATCGACGCAGCCTATATCGGCGCCAACGGCATTTTGGACGGCGACGTGTCCACGTCTAACATGGAAGAGGGCCGCATCCAGCAGCTCGCCTTTAGCAAGGCCGACTCGCGCTATCTGATCGCCGACTCCAGCAAGATCGGCAAGCGCGACTTTTACACCTTCTGCCGCCTGGACAGCCTGGACGCCGTGGTGTGCGAGCCGGGTATTACCGCCGAGGACCGTACTGCCATCGAGGAGCACACGCAGGTCATCTGCTAACTAGCGCAGCAGGCGATACTTCTGCCCCCTGCCGGCTCCTTCAACTGTCGCCAGGCCTGCCTCAACGAGTTTTTTGAGGATGCGGAGTAGCTTCGAACGACTAAAGGTGACTTTAGCCGCAAGCTCGCTTGTCGATTGAGGGTGTATTCCACTCAGCAGTCCGAATACGGTAAGTTCATCGCCTTCGAGCCCCGGGTTATCCATGAGTAGGGGAAGTGTGACCACAATGGCGTTATCCGAAACTTGAAACCGGGGCTTTCTGACGCTGTCCTTATAGGTGTCGCGAATTCGCATAATGCCCGTTCCAAAGGCCTCGATAAGACCCAGGCGCAAAAAGACTTCGGCAAGAATACGATTGCGTCTGACGGATAGCATGTCGGACAGATATTCATCGACGGTCATACTTGCTGGTAAGCCGCCAGGTGAAGCGACCTCCACGCGGTCGTCGAACATGGAGATGCGAATGTGCGCGGGCACATCCCAAGTCCTATGAACGACTGCATTGGTAATGGCCTCGCGGAATGCTTCGAGCGGAATGAGCTCCTTGCGGATCCGCTCCATCCCCTTGATCTCTTCGTAACAGTACTGGGCTTCGAAAAGCTCAAGGGCTCCGTCAATTTCCGCTAGGACGGATGCATGCTCAAGAGTTTTGCGCTGCTTAATGAGGTTGATAGTTTCACCAAACACTGCGATGTCGATACCCGGGAAGCCATTCTCGTCCGCGAGCAGTTCTGCCGCGTTATTGTAGGTTCCGGTTTCATCGAGCAGGCCAAGGGTTTTGAGAGTATCGGTTGTGAACGACTGAAGCGAAAGTTTTGCTGTTAGGCGATTCTCTAAAACGAAGAAAGATAAATCTTGTTTGTTTGCCGGGAGCTGCTCAAAGGAGAGGTTTTGACCCTCGAGTACAAGACGCGAAAGGCCTAGGGTATCAACTGGAATGGTCGCGGTGTCATTGCGCTTGTATGCCTTCGAGCGGTATAGGTAAGGCTTCGATCTGCCGGGAAAGACCGTAAGCTCCACGGTTGCATCGGGCTCGTCGATTTTTAGGGAGTAATCGGGCTGGGGGATGATCGAATCGTTAATCTTGTTTTCGATATCCAGGCAGGTCTGCTTGGGGTCATCGAGGCCAACGGCTTCTCCGTCGTCGTCAATTCCAAATAGAACGCGTCCTCCCGTGCCATTTGCATAAGCGGAGACGGTTTTAAGGAACGAATTAGTGACGCATTCCTTGAATTCAAGATCTTTGGATTCTTGCATCGTGATGCTCCGTTTCGCTTCAATTTGACATGAAAAATGACACGTAAAATTTTACACGTCATTTCACGCGTCAAAATTATGACACGAAAAAATTTGCGTGTCATTTTGCGTGTCAACGTGACGTGAAATGACACGCAAATGTGCGCAGGCGAGGCGTCCTGCTTAAAACCTAGACCAGGCGGGCGTAGTCCTGTGACTGGTGGTAAACGTGGGCGATGTAGATCGTTTCGCGCTCAAACTTGTAAAGACACACGTAGTTGTTGACGGGGAACGATCGGTAATTGCGTGCCGCCAACTCTCGTATGTGCGAGAGGGGCCGTAGGAGCGGCTGCTCGCGAAGCAGATCAAGCTGATATTCAAACTCAGCGACGAAATTGCCCGCTGCACGCGGATTCTTGAGGATTTGGGCAAGGTATCCGACGATACTCTCGTACTCATACCGCGCGCTTTTGAGTATCACGACGTTATAAGTCATATTTGTCTCGGATCGAAGTCGCGAAGGAGTCGTAGTCGCTGTAGTCACCTTGCGAGATCTCATCCTCTGCCAACATCATGCGAGACAGCAGCTTGGCCTTGGCGATTTCGTCTTGCATGAGGCGATACTGGTCGCTGCTGATGCAGTGCATGGCTTCGTAGCCGTTTTTGGTAACGGTGACATCGCGCTCAGACT
>CABUMZ010000077.1 GCA_902492825.1 uncultured Collinsella sp. | reverse complement strand
AACTGGCCATCGACCTCGCGAATACCCACCGCAAGCAAGGAAGAGCCACGGCTGACCAGCGCCTTCGCAGCACCATCATCAACCGTCACCGAGCCATGCGCCTTGTCGCCCAGTGCGATCCACAGCTTGCGGGGTGCGATGTCCAGACGCTCCGCCGGCGGATCGAACAGCGTGCCCACGCCCTCGCCGCGGGCGAGGCGCACGAGCGCATCGGGCTCCTCACCCGAGCAAATCACGCTCTGAATACCCGCCGTCATCAGGATGCGGCTCGCGCGAATCTTGGTGATCATGCCGCCCGTGCCCACCGAAGTCGAAGAATCGCCTGCCGAGGCGATAATCTTGGCATCGATCTTATGCACGACAGGAACAAACTCGGCCGTGGGGTCCTCATGCGGATTGGCAGTATAGAGACCATCGATGTCCGAGAGCGTCACGCACAGATCGGCAGAAACCAGGCAGCTCACAAGCGCCGCCAGCGTGTCGTTGTCGCCAAACTTGATCTCGTCGACGGTGACGGTATCGTTCTCGTTGACGACCGGCACCACGCCCAGCTCAACCAGGCGCAGCAGGGCGTCGCGCGCGTGCAGGTAGGACGTGCGGCGGGCCGTATCGTGGCGCGTGAGCAGCACGAGCGAGGTGAGCAGGTCGCGCGCATGGAACTCCTCGTCGTAGGCCGACGAGATGATGCACTGGCCGGCCGAGGCGCAGGCCTGCAGGCTCGGCAGGTCGCCGACCGGCTTGCGGTCGAAACCCAACACGGGATAGCCACAGGCGATAGCGCCCGAGCTCACCACGACCAGACGCCAGCCGAGCTTGCGCAGCGCTGCGGCCTGATCGGCAAGTCCGCCGATAAAGGCGCGGTTGACCTTGCCATCGGCACCCACCACCGTGGACGAACCGATCTTTACCACCATCGTTTTATAAGAAGTCGTCATACGTCAAACCAATCAACTGTTCAGCGAACGGCCGAGCTGGCGGCCAAGGGAGCGTGACTCGCCCCTACCGCCCAAGGAATTAGTGAGCCCAGGGAAAGGCAGAGGCCGCGGCCATGTTCTTGCGCACGAGCTCGTCGCGCACCTGAGCCAGGCCCTGCTCCATGCCCACCACATAGGTCTGCGGGTACAGGAAGCGCTTGAAAGCTGCGTCCAGATGATCGAGTGCCCAAGCACAGCGCTCGCGCGCGTCCTGGATGCTCTCACGCGGAGCCACCGCACTGCCATCGCGCACGATCGGCACCAGCAGCTCGCGATACTCAAGTTCGGACACGTCAGTCACCAGGGCGGCATCATTCACGGCCACGAGGGTATTGCCGCGCGCGGCGCCCTCCCCCGCCAGATGGTCCTCGTCGTAGATCATGTCGCAGACCGGGCCGCCAAAGCCGTCGTAATAACGGCGCACGCGTTGCACACCCGGGATCGTGCGCTTGTAGGGCTGCTCGGAGAGCTTGACCACCGGCGTCCATGGATCTGCCTCGCTCGCACGGCGGGCGGAAAGCTTGTACACGCCGCCCAGCGCCGGCTGGTCATAGCAGGTCGCGAGCTTGGTACCCACGCCAAAGCTGTCGATGGGCGCGCCCTGGTCGAGCAGCGACTGAATCGTGTACTCATCAAGATCGTTGGAAACCGAGATCCCCACATAGGGCAGGCCCTCAGCATCAAAACGGCCGCGGACATACTTGGACAGCTTGGCGAGGTCGCCCGAGTCGATGCGAATAGCCGACAGGCGCTCGCCCACCGCCTCCATCTCCTTGGCAACCGTAATGGCATGCTCGCAGCCCTCGCGTACATCGTAGGTGTCGATGAGCAGCGTACAGTTCTTGGGGCTCGACTTGGCAAATGCGCGGAAGGCCTCGAGCTCGGAATCGAAGCTCATCACCCAGCTGTGCGCATGCGTGCCAAAGACGGGAATACCGTAGCGGCGGCCGGCGAGCACATTGGACGTAGAGGAGCAGCCGGCAACGTAGCTCGCGCGCGCAACGGCCAGGCCGCCATCGGGACCCTGGGCTCGGCGCAGGCCAAACTCCGCCACGGGGCGACCGTCGGCGGCGAGCACCACGCGCGCCGTCTTGGTGGCGACAAGCGTCTGGAACCCGACGATGTTGAGCAGCGCCGTCTCGAGCAGCTGGCACTCCAGCGCGGGGCCGGTGACGCGCACCATGGGCTCGCGCGGAAAGACGAGCTCGCCCTCGGGCACGGCGTCGATGTTTACATGCGCACGAAAATCGCGCAGGTAGTCGAGGAATCCAGGTTTGAACATCGCGCCGCCGGCAGGGGCCTGGAGCGAGGCGAGGTAGTCGATGTCCTCGGGCGTAAAGCGCAGATTCTCGACCAGCTCGGGCAGTTCGGCGGTGCCGCACATGACGGCATAGGCGCTGCCAAAGGGATGGTCGCGGTAAAACGCGGTAAAACAACCCTGCTCATTGGCCTTGCCGCTCTCCCACAGGCCCTGGGCCATAGTGAGCTCGTACAGATCGGTGAGCATTGCAATGTCGGTGGGATGCGAGATGTCGGTCAAAGCCATGGGGCGACCTTTCGGATGTGTGGTACAGAATTTGAGGGTTAGACGAGAGCAGAGGATGCGGACATGACGCCCGATGCAAATCGGTTAGAGCAGGCCCATGCTGGTCAGGATCGTGTAGCCCATAAAGATGACAAACGCGATGAGGGCAAGGACAATGATGATTTTTTGAGCCGGCGCCATGCCAGGGATCTCGTTCTCGCCCGTAGGCTCCTTGGAGGTAACCATGCGCTGGGCAAAGGTCATCTCGTCACGGCTCGACTTGGGCTCGTCGGACTTGGGACGAGCGGCCTTTTTAGGCTGAGGTTTGGGCGCGGCAGGTGCAGGCTTCGCAGCAGCGGGCTTGGGTGCAGGCGCGGGCGCCGATGCGGATGCGGCGTTCGCGGCGACCTCCTCGGCCTTCGCACGCTCGGCACGCAGGGCAGCCAGCTCCTCACGCTCGCGACGGGCCTCTTCCCGAGCCTCGCGGCGGGCCTTCTCGGCGCGGAGCTCTTCCAACTCAGCGCGCTCCTCGTCGGACAATGGTTGGGACTCAAGCTCGGCCATGGTACAGCCCTTTCTTTTAAAAAAAGCCGCCGACACAATGTCAGCGGCTTATCAAATCCAAGGGTGGAGACGAAGGGAGTCGAACCCTCGGCCTCTGCCATGCGACGGCAGCGCTCTCCCAACTGAGCTACGTCCCCAGGACAAGTCGATATTTTACCTACGGCTCGCCAACTGTCAACGCCCAATAACCAGTCTTTTTGGGGCGCGGCTTTTTTGACTACCATTCGCTCGATGATTTTTAATCCCCGTCCCAGAAAAATCATCGGCGAACGCACTACTTTGCGCTGGTGAGGACGCCGGTGGTGTCGAACGCTGGGGTAAAGCTCTCGTCTACCGCGCCGCCCTCTTGCCAAAACATCGTCGTAAAGCCCAGGTCGTCGGCATGGTCGAGTACCTGCTCGTACTCCTCGCGCGTCACGGCGCGCGCCAGGTCGCCGCCCTGCTCTCGCATGAGCGCATTGGGCGTGTACTGGTTCATGACCGAGATCGGCACGTCGCCCACCGTCTGCCACACCAGGTCCAGCACGCGGCATGAATCGTCTGCATGTCCCGGCAGCACCAGATGGCGCACGATGATGCCGCGCTTCATGAGCCCGCCCTCGTCCACCAGCTCTCCCCCGCGGCGATCGATCTCGCGCGCCATCTGGGCCAGACCCGACACGGCCACGCGCGGATAGTCCTTAATATGAGAAAGCGACTGCGCAAGCCCGGCATCGGCATATTTAAAGTCGGTGAGCCACACATCGACCAGGTCGCCCAGCGCCGCCACGGCACTCGCGCGCTCGTAACCACTCGTGTTGTAGACGATCGGGATGACCAGCCCGCGCGTCCGTGCCGCGGCGATCGCAGCAGGCAACAGGTGCGCATAGTGCGTCGCCGTCACCAAATTGATGTTGTTGGCACCCTGGTCCTGCAGCTCCAGCATAATCTCGACCAGGCGCTCAGGCGAAATCTCAAGGCCAAAATTGCCGGTCGAGATCTCGTGGTTCTGGCAGTAGATACATTTAAGCGAGCAGCCGCTAAAGAAGATCGTGCCCGAACCGGCCTCACCCGAGATAGGCGGCTCCTCCCACATATGAAGCGCCGCGCGGGCCACCCTGAGCGTGTCGTTAGCACCGCATACGCCGCGCGCGCCCTCATCGCGCGCCGCACCGCAACGGCGCGGACACAAATGGCAGGCGGGCGAAAAAAGTTCGGTCAACGACGTCGGCATAAAAACATGCTCCAAAACAACGATTCAGCAGCTCAAACGTAAAGGGCCAGGCCGCGTAGACGACTCCGTCCCTAAGGCGCCGTAATCGTCCGACACGATTTTTGTAATGTCAAGACTGGAATCCACAAAGTGCCGCTTTATGATGTAGGTATTCCGCCCCCCGCGGAGCAACTGGGTGAACCGTCGCGTTTATTTAGGGAGCCCACACAGTCGTGCCTAGTACAGGTATCCTTCGTTGTTAAGGACGCTGGAACAGTCGATGAGGGCACCCACCTGTTTTAGGTGGGTTCATTTTCGTAACGTGGGGGGTGGTTTTCTTTTGCCGAAAATCGCCATTACAGTCCATATGGATCCCCGCCGGCATCCCGACAAGCCATCGACAACATCCCAATATCTGGTAAGCGCGTGATTATCGCTGCGTGCAATTACATGCACCCCCCTTGGTCGAGTATTATGGTTCGGCTATGCCCTTTGCGCATGGCGTTCTTCTGACCTTTTCCTTCGACGCTTGGCGGTTTTTAGATTCATGGCTTCATCCCCGAGCTACATACCGTACCTATGCGTGGCAGCGGCGGCCTTTATCACGACCCTCCTCGCGGTGCCCCTGGTCAAGCGCTTGGCAATTAAACTCGATGCCGTCGACTATCCTTCTAAGCGCCGCATCAACACCAAGCCCATCCCGCGTTTGGGCGGAACGGCGGTGTTTTTGGGCCTGGTAGTTGCCTGCATTGTGCAAATCCTAGGCACCTGGCACCTAGGCTGGCCACCCGTCCTGGTGCCGCACCCGCGCCTTCACATTAGCTATCCCATGCTGGCGCTCTCCTTTACCGTCATCTTTGCGACCGGCGCTATCGACGACGTCTTCCAGCTCAAGCCCAAGCAAAAGCTGGCCGGACAGGTCCTCGCCGCGCTCATCGCCTGTATCGGCGGCCTAAAAATCGGCGTCATCGTCAACCCGTTTGCCCCCGGCGAGATCATGCTCGGATGGCTCGCCTACCCCATCACCGTAATCTATCTGGTGGCATTCACCAACATCATTAACCTCATCGACGGCCTCGACGGCTTGGCCACGGGCATCTGCGGCATTGCCTCGTTCACCATGTTTTCGATGGCCGTTCTCTCGGGCCGCATCGACGCCGCCGCGCTCTCCATTGCGCTCTTTGGCGCCTGTCTGGCCTTTTTGCGCTACAACTTCAACCCCGCAAGCATCTTCTTGGGCGACTCGGGGTCGCTGCTTCTGGGCTTTGCACTGGGCTCCATCTCGCTGCTCAACGTGAGCCGCACCGCCGCGCTCACCTCGCTTATCATCCCGCTCATCGTTGCCGGCGTGCCCATCATCGACACGTTTAGCGCCATCGTGCGCCGCAGGCGCGCCCACATTAGCATCGGGCAGGCCGACAAGGGCCACATCCACCACCGCCTAATCCAAGAAGGCTACAACCAAAAACAGGCCGTGCTGCTCATCTATGCCTGGTGCATCATGCTTTCGGCCGGCGCCGCCGCGATTAACCAGGTCGAGGTGCCCATGCGTGTGCTCATCTTTACCGTGCTCGCCATTGGCTCGGCGGCCTTTGCCAAACATCTACATCTGTTTGAGCCCGTGCTGCGCCACCATTACAACAAGCGCACGCACGAGGACGAGCTCGTCACCCCCGACGACCCCGCCTTTAAGCAGGAGGAGCAGGCAGCCGAGGAGCGCAAAGAAGAGCGCCACCACAAGCTCTAGGGCAAGCTGCCGAGGATGCGCCAAGGCACCGTTAGCCAAGCGCAGCCGCGCCGCACCCATCGCACATGCCGCACCACGCGCGTCCCTCTCCCGCCCCTCGCCTACTTACGCACCACCCCTCCAATAAACGCGTTATCATCTTGACCCATGAACATACGTTAGGAGCAATCATGCCAAACGAGAACAGCTACGAAGTCGCGCTGCAAAAGAGCAACGCCATTCGCGAGGGCCTGGCCAAAACGCCCGAGAAGTTCACCATGCTCACCGGCGACCGCCCCACCGGCCGTCTGCACCTGGGCCACTACTTCGGCACCCTCAAGGGCCGTGTTGAGCTGCAGAACATGGGCGCCAAGACCAACGTACTTATCGCCGACTACCAGGTCATCACTGACCGCGACACGACCGAGCACATCCAGGACAACGTGTACAACATGGTCATGGACTACCTTGCCTGCGGTATCGACCCCGACAAGACCATGATCTACGCGCACTCCGCCGTGCCCGCCGCCAACCAGCTCATGCTGCCGTTCCTGTCGCTGGTGTCCGAGGCCGAGCTGGCGCGCAACCCCACGGTCAAGGCCGAGATGGAGGCCTCGGGCCACGAGCTCACCGGCCTTCTGCTCACCTACCCGGTGCACCAGGCCTGCGACATTCTGTTCTGCAAGGGCAACGTGGTGCCCGTCGGTCGTGACCAGCTGCCGCACATCGAGCTCACCCGCACCATCGCCCGCCGCTTTAACAACCGCTACGGCAAGGTGTTCCCCGAGGTCGACGCGCTGCTGTCCGAGACCCCGCTGCTGCCAGGCCTGGACGGTCGAAAGATGAGCAAGAGCTACGGCAACGCCGTCAACATCTCGATGACCGCCGAGGAGACGGCAAAGCGCATCAAGAAGAGCCAGACCGACTCCGAGCGCATGATCACGTTCGATCCTGAGAACCGCCCCGGCGTGTCCGGCCTGCTTTCGACGGCTGCAATCTGCACCGGCCGTTCCGAGGTCGAGATTGCCGATGAGATTGGCATGGGCGGCTCCGGCCAGCTCAAGAAGTACGTGACCGAGGCCGTCAACGAGTACTTCGCACCTATCCGCGAGCGTCGCCAGCGCTACGAGAACGATCTGGATTACGTGAAGGACGTGCTGCACGAGGGCAACCGTCGCGCCAACGAGATCGCCGAGCAGACCCTGGCAGAGGTTCAGGACGCCATGGGTATGGTGTACTAGACCGATCTGCTGGCTTGAGCTTTCGATTGCTATAGGGCGGGCGCTACGGCGTCCGCCTTTTTTGGAGCCGGACCGCTTCGGCTCCGTCCATCGCACTCCCCCGACAAACAGGAACAGGCCCGCTGGCAGTTAGTTGCCAGCGGGCCTGTTCCCGAAGTACACCGTTGAATCGCACAGAGGGGAGGAATGCGAATCAAACTCAACAGGGCAGGCTTTTTCATCGCCTATTGCCTGCTCCGTTGCTGAAACCAATATAGTTCGCCGTGGTTTACTTTGTAGCGTCAATATGCGCCGCCACACCTTCTCCATAAGTTAGCTCCGGTAAACTAAAACCACCACGAAGGAGACAGGCACCTTTGTGGTGGCCCGCCACTACAGCCCGGCCGGCCAACGACAGGCGGCCAGATCGACGTGCATGGGATCGGTAAACGTCACGCCTTCCCCCATTAAGAGCTCGCGCTGAGCATCGGGGCCGCCAAACGCAAAGCCCTCGCAAATGCGGCCATCGGCAAACACCACACGATGGCAGGGAATCTGACCAGGGCGCGGATTGCTGTGCAGCGCATAGCCCACATAGCGTGCGCTTCGCGGACGACCGGCGAGCAGCGCCACCTGGCCGTACGTGGCGACCATCCCCTCGGGAATCTGCTCGACCACCTCGTACACCCGCTCAAAAAAGCCCTCAGACGCCATTGCTCACTCCCTTCCACCCGGAAAAGCATAAACCACCACAAAGGTGTCTGTCCCCTTTGTGGTGGTTTATGGCAGGTAGGTTAGTTGGCGGGCTGGAAGAAGGCTACTGCTACGGCGCCGGGACCTACGTGGGTACCGATGGTGGCGCCGATGGTGTGCACGGGCAGCTCGCCCTCGCTGTGGCCAGCCCACAGCGCCGCACTGTCCTCGATATACTTCTTGAGCACCGCATCCGAAAGACCCGTATAGCCGAGCGCCAACGGCATGGAAAAGTCGATGCCGCCCGCCTGCTCGACCTTCTGGTTCAACAGGTTTCGACCGTTTTTGGAACCGCGCGCCTTGCCCAACTGCCCGATGAGGCCGTCCTCGGCGGCCACGACCGGCTTCACATTGAGCAGCGTACCCACAGCGCCCGCCGCCGCAGACAGGCGGCCGCCGCGCACCAGGTATTCCAGCGTCTCGAGCAGGCCGATAACCACCACACGGTCACGGACGGCCTCGACCGCCGCCGCGATCTGGGCCGCACTACGGCCCTCGTCCACCAGGCGCAGCGCATACTCGACCAGCACGCGCTCGCCCAAGGTCACGTTATTGCTGTCCACGACGAACACGTCGCCGCCCGGCGCCTCGGCAAGTGCCGTACGAGCGCTCTGGTTGGTGCCCGAAAGCTTGGCGCCCACGGTAATGATCACGGCCTCATCGCCGGCCTCACGTGCTTCGGCAATCGCCTGCGAAAAGGCGTACGGGTTGACCTGACCGGTCTTGGGCAGCTCGTCGCGCTCCACGAGCATCTCGTAAAAGCGCTGGTGATCGATGTCGACACCATCCATGTACACGTCGGTGCCAAAGGTGACGGACAGCGGCAGAACACGCAGCGCGGGGTGCTCAGCCGGCGTCATATCGCTCGCGGAATCGGTAATAATGCGGACGGACATAGCGAATCCTTTCTTGCGCAGATCTCGCGCAGGGAATTTTGACAACAATATCCCGGCACGGCATGCGCGCTCAAACGGGACGATGCAATTGTTGGCTGAAAGCTAGCGCCAGCGCGGCCTTAGATCTCGCGCAGGGTGTTGAGAATCGTACGCAGCGACGCGTACATCTGCTCGCGCTGCTCCACGCCCATGGCCTTACCGGTGGTGTCGAGCACTTCACGAATGATGCGATCGGCCTCGCTCATGCTCTCGCCGCCCAGGGCAGTCAGGCGCACCGGGGCACGGTACTTGACGGCCGCATCACCCGAATCATCGACCTCGACGTAGCCGCC
>CABUMZ010000076.1 GCA_902492825.1 uncultured Collinsella sp. | reverse complement strand
CTAAGGGTGGCGCGATTCTGCTGGGCCTGCGTGGCGTGGTCCTGATCGGTCACGGTGCCACCTCGGTCGAGGCCGTCAAAAACGGTACGCTCGCCGCGGCGGAGGCCGTGCGCGCCGGGCTGGTCGAGAACGTTGCCAACTCTATGGACGGCATCGTTTTGTAGGAGCGAGTTAGGGTGCTGTTATGTGCTTCGCGGCCTTCGTCGTGGGGTAGAATCAAAACCGTGTTTTGGCGCTGCGCTTGCGGCGCCAGCTCGTTGATGTTCACGCAATACGAGAGGAAGCGCTATGGACCGCTCCGAAATCTTCGATAAGATCGCCGAAGTCGCCGCTGACGTTCTGGGCGTCGATGTCGCCGACATTAGCGACGAGACTACCTTTGACGATCTCGATGCCGATTCGCTCGAGCGTCTGCAGCTGGTGACGGCCATCGAGGACGAGTTCGACCTCGAGATCGATGACGAGACCCTGCTGTCGCTCAACTCTGTCGCCGACGCTGTCGACGCTATTGAAAACGCCAAGGAGGCCTAAGTCTTGGCTTTATCTCAACGACTCGCGCGCGCCCAGGAAATCCTGGGCCACGAGTTCAATAACAAGGTGCTGCTGCGCGCGGCGCTCACGCACCCTTCTGCCGTGGAAGGTCAGCCCGTCTCGGCGAGTTATGAGCGCCTTGAGTTTTTGGGCGATTCCATTTTGGGCGCCGTGGTTGCCCGCTCGCTCTTTGAGTCCTATCCGGAGTTTGACGAGGGCAAGCTTACGCGCCTGAAGGTGTCGCTCGTCTCGGGCGCCACGCTGTCCGAGGTGTCCCATGAGCTGGGCATCGACGACATCATCATCTTCGGTGCCTCCGAGACCGGTACCGGCGCCCGTGGCCTGCATTCGGCGCTCGAGAACGTCTACGAGTCGCTCGTGGGCGCCCTGTACCTGGATGCCGGCTGGGATGCGGCGGCGGAGTTTATCCACCGTACACTCAAGCCGCACCTGGCTTCCGAGCGTGCCGAGCATCCCGCGAACCCTAAGTCGTTCTTGCAGGAGTGCGTGCAGGCCGACGGCCACGAGCCTCCCGCGTATAAGATGGTCGGCTCCGAGGGCCCCGCTCATGCGCCCACCTTTACCGCTGTGGTGCTCATCGACGGTATCCGCCAGGGCCGCGGCACCGGTTCCTCCAAGAAGGAGGCCGAGGGTGCCGCTGCGCTCGAGGCGCTTGATCGCATGGGTTACACCACCAACGGCGTGATTCTCAACAAGAAGCCTGTTTAAGCGAGGAGCCGTGTATCTCAAGTCCCTCACGCTCAAAGGGTTCAAGTCGTTTGCCGACCGCGCCCATATGACGTTTGAGCCGGGCCTGACCGTCATCGTCGGTCCCAACGGCTCGGGAAAATCGAACATCTCCGACTCGATTCTGTGGGTCCTGGGCGAGCAGAGCGCCAAGCAGCTGCGCGGCCAGGCCATGGAAGACGTCATCTTCTCGGGCTCGTCGGCGCGCAAGCCGGTGGGCGTGGCCGAGGTCACGCTGGTGCTCGATAACTCGGACCATATGCTGCCTGTCGACTTTGACGAGGTCGCTATCACCCGTCGTATGTACCGCTCGGGCGAAAGCGAGTACCTCATAAACTCGAGTCCATGCCGCCTGATGGACATTCAGGACATCCTGCACGATTCGGGACTGGGCAAGGATACGCATTCCATCATCAGCCAGGGCAAGCTCGATGCCATTTTGCAGAGCCGCCCCGAGGAGCGCCGTGCCCTCATTGAGGAGGCCGCCGGCATTTCCAAACACAAGCGTCGCAAGGAACGTGCGCTCAAAAAGATTAAATCGATGGACGAGCACCTGACCCGTGCCCGCGACATCAATAAGGAGATTGCCCGTCAGCTGCGGCCGCTGGAGCGTCAGGTCGATCGCGCGCGCAAGTACAAAGAACTGTCCTCGCGCGCGAACGAGCTTACGCAGATGCTGGCCGTCGACGAGCTGCGTTCGCTGCAATCGCAGTGGAACGACCTGGAGAGCCGCTCTAAGGAGGGCGCCGCCGAGCTTGAGCTTGCGCAATACCGCTTGGGTGAAAAGGAGCGTGAGCTCGAGAAGCTCCAAGTTATGCTCGAAGAAAAGGGCCTGTTTGTGGGCGACTTGGGCGAGCAGCGCCGCCATATGCAAGATGTGGTCGGTCGCATTAACTCAGACATGCGTCTGCTCGAGGAAAAGGGCCATAACATGGTGTCGCGCTTGTCCGACATGCGCGGCCAGATCTCAAGCTCCGAGCATCAGCGCCGTCGCGTGGTCGAGGAGCTCGAGGACGCACGTGCTCAGCTCGAGGAAGTGACCGGCGCGCATATGCAGGCCCAGGAGGACGTTGATGCCGCTGGTCCTGCCGCCGCCGAGCTCCACGAGCGTCGCGTTGCGCTCGACAATCAGATTTCGCAGCTTACGCGCGAGCAGCGCGATGTGCAGCGCGTGGCCGATAACGCCGCGCTCGAGCTCGCCAAGGTGAAGGACTCGCTGAGCAACGCCGAGGTCGAGGACAACATGTATGCCTCGCGCCTGGAGCAGATCGATGAGCAGCTCGAGGAGGTCACGGCATCGCTTGATAGCCGCCGCGACCGTGCTGGGGAGCTCGAAGGCGCACTCGATCAGGCCCGCCAGGCCCAGATAGATGCGCGCGAGGCCACTGAGGTCGCTCGTGCGGCCCTTAAGGACTTGCGTAATCGCGAGAGCGAGGCGCGCAACAAGCTGTCCGAGGTGCGCTCGGAGCTTGCCAGCCAAAAGAAGCTCGATGCTCGCATGGCCGACAGTTCGCCGCTCGTAAGCCGTCTGGTGGGCGCGCTGGGCGACGATGTTTCGGGCCGTCTGGGCGATGTGCTCGAGGCGCCGCGTGAGCTTGAGGGCCTGGTTGAGCAGCTGCTCGCCGGCGATATCGATGCCCTGTTGTTCGATAATGCTGCCGCACTTGAGCGCGCCGGTCGCGCCGCCCTGGACCAGAAGAAGGCCTCGGGCGAGGCGCTGCTGGTGGCGCGCAGCGTGAGCGGCTCTGCGGCTGCCGAGGGTGCCGCCGGTACCCGTCTTGTTGATCGTCTGTCCGTGCGTGCGGGCTACGGTCCGGTCGTCGAGGCATTGCTCGGCGGCTATTACGTGGTCGACGACTTGGCCGCCGCGCTGTCCGCGCCGGTCGTTGATGGCGCGACTTATGTGACTCCCGATGGCGCACGCGTTGCCTGCGGCGGCCTGGTTCGCGTGGGGCTTGATGCCGGCGAGGCTTCGGGCGCCCTGGAGCGCAAGCGTCGTATCCGCGAGCTGGAAGGCCTGGAGCCCGATCTTGCTGCCGCGTTTGAGCATGTTTCTGATCAGGTCGTCGAGGCCAATGCGGCAGTTGAGGAGGCCCGTGCTGCGGAGGGCGATGCTGCCGGCGAGATTGCCCGCCTTGAGGGCGAGCGTCGCTCCCTGCTGTCCGAGATCGGCCGCCTGGAGCAGAGTGCCAACAATGCCGAGGTCGAGCGGGTACGGATTTCTAAGCGCCGCGAGCAAGCTGCCGAGGCCGTTCGTGCCGCACGTCCGCGCGTGGACGAGCTCACCCGTTCGCGCGACGAGGCCCGTGCGCAGGCAAGCGACCTGGGTCTCCAGATTGCCGAAGCCAACGACGAGCTCGATCGCGTGCGTCGCGACGATTCCGAGGCCGCCGGAAAGCTTGCCGACGCAAAGGTGCGCCTGGCTCAGACGAGTGAGCGCCTGCGTTCGCTGAAGGGCCGTGTGCCCGATCTTGAGCATCGTCTGGAGGGTATCGACCGTCGTATCCGCGGGACGCGTCAGGCCTCGCGCTCGCTCGAGCTGCTGCGCCTTCGCGTCGATCCCATGCACGAGCGCTACTCTGCCCTGTTGGAGCGCGCCTCGGACTGGGCTGCGCGTCTGCGTGACCAGGCAACGCTTGAGGAGGCGGACTCGGCTTCACTGAAGAAGACCATCGAGGACGCCAAGACCGAGGTCGCCCGCGCCAAGGAGCGGGTCGATGCCGCCACCGCGACGCAAAACGAGTTCAAGGTCGCACGCGGCAAGCTCGAGGTGCAGGTCGAGGCTGCCATCAAGGCCATCACCGCCGACGGTACCACGGTGCTCGAGGAAGCGCTCATGTTGCCGGCGCCCACCGATCGCGACGCCGCCGAGCGTGAGCTTAACCAACTCGTGCGCCAGATCAACAACCTGGGCCCTGTGAACCAGGTCGCCATGGAGGAGTACGAGCAGCTCAAGCGCCGCGCCGACTACATCGAGGAGCAACTGGCCGATCTGGAGAGCGCGCGCAAGGCGCTCACCAAGATCACCGTGGCGATCGACCGCAAGATGCGCAAGGCGTTCCTGGTGACGTTTGAGAAGGTCGACGCGAACTTCCGCGAGATCTTCGCCATGCTCTTCCCGGGTGGTCAGGCTCACCTTGAGATGACCGATCCCGAGCATCCGGCCGAGACGGGCATTGAGGTCGTGGCGCAGCCGCGCGGCAAGCGCATCACCAAGATGATGCTCATGTCGGGTGGCGAGAAGAGCCTGACGGCGCTCGCCCTGCTCTTTGCCGTGTATCGCACGCGTACGGTGCCGTTCTATGTGCTGGACGAGGTCGAGGCCGCGCTCGACGACGCTAACCTGTCCAAGCTCATCGGCGCCCTCGATGTGCTGCGTTCCGATACGCAGCTCTTGGTAATCTCGCATCAGCGCCGTACTATGGAGGATGCTGACGTTCTCTACGGCGTCTCGATGCAAGCCGACGGCGTCAGTCGCGTCGTCTCGCAAAAACTCGATCGCGAAACCGGAAAGGTCGTGAATGCATAATGGGATTCTTTGACGCTCTCTCGCGCGGACTTGAGCGCAGCCGCGAGGCCCTTAACGAGGTCTTCTACTTTGGCGGCGAGGTCGACGAGGATTTTTGGGAGGACCTTGAGGACACCCTCGTTATGGGTGACATGGGTGCCGAGGTCGCCATTCAGGTCTCCGATGACCTGCGCGACGCCGCTGCCAAGAAGAGCCTCAAGACCGCCCCGCAGCTTCGCCGTGCCCTGGCCGAGCAGCTCGAGGGCCATTTTGTGCCTGTTGAGCGCGATCCGTTTTCCGATACGCCGAGCTGCGTGCTGTTTGTCGGCATCAACGGTGCCGGCAAGACCACCACGGTCGGCAAGATTGCGAGCGCCATGGCCGCCCGCGGCAAGAACGTGGTGATCGGTTCGGCCGACACCTTTCGCGCCGCCGCCATCGAGCAGCTCGATGTGTGGGGGCAGCGTGCCGGCGTACCGGTTATCAAGCGTGACCGCGGCTCCGATCCGGCCAGCGTATGCTATGACGTGCTCGACGAGGCCGATAAGCGCGGCAGCGACCTGGTGCTCATCGATACCGCCGGTCGTCTGCACACGAGCCCCGAACTCATGCGCGAGCTCGCCAAGGTGGTCAATGTGACCCGTAAGCGCGCCGCCAATATGGCCGCCGGTCCCATGCCTGTCTCGGTCGTGCTTGTGATCGATGCCGCCACGGGTCAGAACGGTCTGAACCAGGCGCTCGAGTTTAACGAGGCGCTGGGCCTGGACGGTATTATCATGACTAAGCTGGACGGCACGGCTAAGGGCGGTATCGCCATGGCCGTGGCCGAGAAGCTCAAGCTCCCGATCCTGCGCATCGGCGTGGGCGAGCAGGTCGATGACCTGCAGGAGTTTAACGCCAAAGATTTCTGCCGCGCCCTGGTGGGCGAGTCCAACTAAGGAGTAACCAGTGTTTGATTCCCTGAGCGATCGCCTCAACGACACATTTGACCGCCTGCGCGGCAAGGGTAAGCTGACCGAGGCCGATATTACTTCGGCCATGCGCGATATTCGCATGGCACTGCTCGAGGCCGACGTTAACTTTAAGGTCGTCAAGGAGTTCGTCGCCAAGACCAAGGAGCGCTGCATGACCGCCGAGGTCATGGGGTCGCTGTCGCCGGCGCAAAACGTCGTCAAGATCGTGCTCGACGAGCTCACCGAGATGCTCGGCTCAACCGAGAGCAAGCTCGTTTTTAGCAACCGCATTCCCAATGTCATCATGCTCGTGGGCCTGCAGGGCTCCGGTAAGACCACGGCGGCCGTAAAGCTGGCCTACCTGCTCAAGAAGCAGGGCCGCTCGCCGCTGCTCGCCGCGTGCGACGTCTACCGTCCCGCCGCTGCCGACCAGCTGGCCACGCTCGGTGGCGAGATCGGCGTGCCGGTCTTCCGCGGTGACGGCGCGCACCCGGTCGACATTGCCAAGGGTGCCATCCAGGAGGCCGTCGACCACCTGCGCGACGTGGTCATTGTCGATACCGCCGGTCGTCTTCAGATCGACGAGCAGATGATGCAGGAGGCCGTCGACATCAAGAAGGCCGTCAAGCCCGACCAGGTGCTGATGGTCGTCGATGCCATGACCGGCCAGGATATCGTCAACGTCGTCTCGACCTTCGCCGATCGCACCGACTTTGATGGCGTGATTATCTCCAAGCTCGACGGCGATGCCCGTGGCGGTGGCGCACTTTCGGTGCGTCAGGTTACCGGCAAGCCCATCAAGTTCGTGAGCATGGGCGAGAAGCCTGATTCGCTGGAGCCGTTCTATCCCGATCGCATGGCCAAGCGCATTCTGGGCATGGGCGACGTTGTCGGCATTATTGAGAAGGCCCAAGAGGCGGCCGATGCAGAGCAGCTTGAGGCTGCCGAGCGCATGCTGCGCGAGGGCTTCACTATGAACGACATGCTCGACCAGATGAAAGCCGTCAAGAAGATGGGCGGCATGAAGGGGATCCTGGGCATGCTCCCCGGTGGCCAGCGCGCCCTCAACCAGATGGGCGGCAACCTGGACGAGGGTATCTTCGATAAGAACGAGGCCATCATCATGTCGATGACCAAGGAGGAGCGCCTGCGTCCCTCCATCATCAACGGCCAGCGCCGTGCCCGCATTGCCAAGGGCGCCGGTGTGACCCCCACTGAGGTAAACAGCCTTATGAAGCAGTGGGGCGAGATGAACAAGATGATGGGCCGCATGCGCACGATGGCCAATCAGGCGCAGGCCGGCGGCAAAAAGGGTAAAAAGGGTAAGAAGGGCAAGAAGATGCGCATGCCCAATATCCCCGGCCTGGACGCTATGGGTCTGGGCGGCATGGGCGGCCTGGGTACGGGCGGTCCCAAGTCCGATATGGAGCTGCTGCGCCAGATGGAAGCGCAGATGCGTAATAAGAAATAGGGCTGTAATTCCAGCTTGATATGGCAAAGGCCACTCGGAAGCTACCGGGTGGCCTTTGTTGTTGGCTTTGATTGTTGGGTTGCGTTCGGCGTCGCACCCCGAGCTCGCGGTGTCGTGCCGTTAGTGGCAGCTGCAGCCCTCGTGGCCCTCGTGCTCGTGATGGTCGTGGCAGCTGCAGGACTCGCCGTGTTCGTGGGCGTGGTCGTGGTCATGGCCGTGGCAGCCGCACGTGGCCTCGCCGTTCTGTGCGAGCGTGCCGGCGATAAGGGCCTCGACGCAAGCGTCGCTGTTGCCCTGGGCACCTGCGTATACCGTGATGCCGGCTTGGGCAAGCGCGTTGATAGCGCCACCGCCGATGCCGCCGCAGATGAGCGCGTCCACGCCACCGTTGGCGAGCAGGCCCGCAAGGGCACCGTGGCCGGTGCCGCCGGTGCCCACGACCTGCTCGTTGAGCACCTTGCCGTCCTGAATGTCGTAGATCTTGAACTGCTCGCTGCGGCCAAAGTGCATAAAGATGTTGCCGTTGTCGTACGTGGTTGCCACCCTCATGGTGTCGACCTCCTTTGCTGGCCATGCGGCCGTCGTCGTGGTGATGGGGGAGTACACGATATTGCCGCCTTTGATGATGAGCGCTCGTCCGTTGACCAGCGCGCTTGCCACCTTGCGATGCGCGCGGCTGCAGATTGCCGCCACCGTGGCGCGCGCGATACCCATCTGCTGTGCGACTGCCTCTTGGTTAAGGCCTTCCAGGTCGCACAGGCGCAGGACTTCGAGTTCGTCGACCGTCATGTCGATGGCGTCGCCGCTCGCCAGGCCATCGGGGGTAAAACCGCGATATTCGGGGATGATCCCGACGCGGCGCAGTTTCTCGCGTCTTCCTGCCATACGCACTCCTTATCTGACATATGTCAACAATAGAATAGCGCGTTGGTCGTTGGACGCAAGGCATTTTTAGCATATGTCAGAAAATGACGGCTTGTGTTAGGGCTGTGGGGTCGAGCACGCCTGGGCTACAATAAAATCGCCAATAGGCTACTGACGGGAGGGTCAATGAGCAAAGCTGATCAACAGTTTGTAACCATGTGTCGCGATATTTTGGACCATGGCACCACCACCGAAGGCCAAAAGGTCCGCCCGGTGTGGGAGGACGGCACCCCTGCCTATACCATTAAAAACTTTGGTGTCACGGCCCGCTACGACCTGCGTGAGGAGTTTCCGGCTCTTACCCTGCGTCGTACGGCCCTCAAGTCCGCTATGGACGAGATCCTGTGGATCTATCAGAAGAAGTCCAATAACGTGCATGACCTCAACAGCCATATCTGGGATGAGTGGGCCGACGAGACCGGTTCCATCGGCAAGGCCTACGGGTATCAGATTGGGCAGAAGAGCCATTATGCCGAGGGTGACTTTGACCAGATGGACCGCGTGCTGTACGACCTTAAGAACACGCCGTACAGCCGCCGCATTATGACGAACACCTATGTGTTTAGCGATCTGTCCGAGATGCACCTGTATCCGTGCGCCTACAGCGTGACGTATAACGTGACGCAGCGCCCGCAGGATGACAAACCGACGCTCAACATGATTCTCAACCAGCGTAGCCAGGACATTTTGGCCGCGAACAACTGGAATGTGTGCCAGTATGCCATTTTGCTGATGATGGTCGCGCAGTCGGTCGATATGATCGCTGGCGAGCTGCTGCACGTGATCGCCGATGCCCATATTTACGACCGTCATGTCGATATCGTCCGCGAGCTTATCGAGCGTCCGCAGTTTGCGGCTCCCAAGGTAACGCTCAACCCCGATGTGCATGATTTCTACGCGTTTACGACCGATGATCTGATCGTCGAGGGCTATGAGCACGGCCCGCAGGTCAAGAACATCCCCATTGCGGTGTAGGTGACGCGCATGACGTGTAAGCTTTCTGCCATTGTCGCCGTGTGCGATGACTGGGGTATTGGGTGCGAGGGTGACATGGTCGTGTCCAACCGTGCCGACATGCGCCATTTTGTGGCGTGCACCAAAGGCTGTCCGGTCATTATGGGACGCAAGACGCTGCTGAGTTTTCCCGGCGGGCGTCCGCTTAAGAATCGCCGCAACATTGTGCTCACGCGCGACGAGAGCTTTGCTGCCGAGGGCGTCGACGTGGTGCATAGCGTTGACGAGGCGCTCGCCGCGGTAGCCGATGAGACCTCTGGACGGAATCGAGAACTCCAGTCTTGTGTATCCGCTACCGATCGGGCTCATGCCCTGCAGCTCGCCTTTACGGCTGGTCAGCTTCTGGATAACAGCACCGGTAAAGTCATCCGGTACGTCGA
>CABUMZ010000075.1 GCA_902492825.1 uncultured Collinsella sp. | reverse complement strand
TCTTCGAGTGCGGCGACGACATGGTGCTCGTCGACGCTGGCCTCATGTTCCCCGACGACTCGCAGCCCGGTATCGATCTGGTGCTCCCGGATTACACCTACGTTCTGGAGAACGAGGAGAAGCTCCGCGGCATCATCGTCACTCACGGCCACGAGGACCACACCGGTTCGCTTCCGTATCTGCTGCAGGACCTCAACAACAAGGTGCCCATCTTCTCGAGCAAGCTGACGCTCGGCTTTATCGAGGGTAAGCTCTCCGAGTTCCGTATTCGTGCACCCAAGTTCCGTGAGGTCAAGGGCGGCAGCCACGTCAATTTGGGTGGCATCTCGCTCGACTTCTTCTCGATGACGCACTCCATCCCGGGCGCTCTGGGCGTGTTCATCCGCACCAACCAGGGCACCGTTATGCACACCGGCGACTTTAAGCTCGACCAGACGCCTATCGACGGCGTCACGCCCGATTATGCCGCTATCAGCCGCTTTGCCAAGCAGGGCATCGACCTGCTGTTGTCCGATTCCACCAACGCCACGGTTCCCGGCTTTACCAAGTCCGAGGCCGAGGTTGGCCCCAATCTGCTGCATGCCATCAAGAATGCTCCGGGCCGCGTGTTCGTCGCGTCGTTCTCGAGCCACATCCATCGTCTGCAGCAGATCTGCGACGCCGCCCGCAAGTGCGGCCGCAAGGTCGTCGTGACCGGTCGTTCCATGCTCACCAACACCCGCGTGGCGCGCGAGCTCGGTTATCTCAACATCGATGATGCCGATATCATCGATGCTTTCGATATCGACAACCTGCCCGACGATAAGATCGTCGTCATGTGCACCGGTTCGCAGGGCGAGCCTCTGTCGGCCCTTTCGCGCATGGCCAACGGCGAGCACAAGACGCTCTCCATCCACGAGGGCGATACCGTCATCCTCTCGGCAACGCCGGTCCCCGGTAACGAGAAGGCCGTTCAGCAGGTCGTCAACAGCCTCGCCAAGCTTGGCTGCGACGTGTGGGATAAGAACCGCGCCCTCGTTCACGTTTCGGGTCACGGTAGCCAGGAGGAGCTCAAGCTCCTGATGGCCATGGCCAAGCCTACGTACTTTATGCCGGTCCACGGCGAGGCCGTGCATCTGCGCGCCCATGCCCAGCTTGCCCGTAAGATGGGCATCAAGGATGATCATATCTTTATCCTCGACAACGGAGATACGCTCGAGATGCGTGGCGGTATCGTTAAACGCGGTACGCCCGTCGAGTCCGGCGTCGTCTACGTCGACGGCCTGCGTATCGGCGATACCGACCCCATCGTTCTGCGCGATCGTCAGAAGCTTGCCAACGACGGTATGGTCACGGCTGTCGCTATCGTTTCGCTCAAGCACAAGAAGATCGAGGCCATCGAGTTCTCGGGCCGCGGCGTCTCCTTTGCCATCGACGACCAGTTCTCCGATGACGCCTCGGCGTCCATCATGAAGACGATCGAGAAGGGCAAGTTCAGCTTTACGAGCAGCGGTTCCGATGCTATTCGCAAGGCCGTGCGCGACTCGCTCTCTAACTTTATCTGGAGCCGTACCCGCACTCGTCCGATGATCATCCCGGTCGTCATGGAGGTTTAGTTTGGCGCGCGGATCTGCACAAAACGCCAAAGGCAATAAAGCCAACAACCAACCGGCATCTGCTAAGGGTGCCGGTTCCCATCTTCGTGCCAATAAGGGCCACGAGGCCGAGTTCGACGATTTCGAGCCCCTGGTCGAGTCTTCGGCCAACCGCGATATCGCCGGCGTGGTCATTGCCGTTTTGGCGATTGCGTCCTTCATTGCCGTGATTTCGCCGGCGACCGCACCCGTTACGGCTGCGGTTGCCGGTTTCTACCACCTGGGCTTTGGCCTGGGCGCCTACGTGCTGCCGATCGTCATTTTGCTCTTTGCCGCCACGCTCTTTTTAGGCGAGGACTCGCCGCTCAACGTGCGCTCTGTTGCGGGTGGCGCCGTGGTCTTTATCGCCGTCGTCTCCATTCTTTCGCTGATGGTACCGGGGACGAGCGACTCGTGCGACCTTATGTTCACGCCGCATAACCTGTCCGCCTCGGGTGGTTACATCGGTGCGTTTATTGCGAGTGCGCTGCAGAATGCCCTGGGTAAGCCTATCGCGATGGTGGTCCTGTTGGGTCTGGCCGTCGTCGGCTTTGTCATCATCGGCTTTTCGGTGGGCGGCGTTTTACGCTCTGCCCGCGACCGTGCGGCCGATTTTGCCGAGCGCCGTCGTGCCGACGTCAACGCGAGTCCGTGGGGTGACGACGAAGCCCTGTCGGTGCCCGGCGTTGCCCGTCCGCACCTGAGCATTCTTCGTCAAAAGGGCTCTGATGCTGCCGTGACCACGGTCATGGGCAACGATGCGGACCCGGTTTTGGACGATGAAGACGAGGACGAGGATCCGTTTGTCGACGTGTCCGATGCCGTGGAGGCCGAGCGCGCCAAGACGACGCTGCCGCGCCGTCATGCCAAGAAGGGCAAGACGGCTCCCAAACTCAATACGAGTGAGCCCGACCCGTCTTGGTCCGAGAGCGAGATTGAGCTTACTGAGAGTGATGACGAGGACGACGAGTCTCCGCTCGAGACTGCTAAAACAACCTTGCTGCCGCGACGTCGGGCAAAGCGCGGTCAGGTAACCGGTCAGCTTTCGATGGAGGACGATCCGGACAAGGTCGACGAGTCCGAGCCGCCGTTTGCCGTTGATCCCGTCTCGGCCGCCCCTCAAATTCCTGATTTCTTCAAGCATCCCAAGGTTGCCGATGCGTCTGTTGCGACTGCTGCCGAAACGACTGCCGCCAGCGATGGGGGAGCGGGCGGTGCTTCCGCTGATACCGAGGGCGAAGAAGAGGACGGCTTTAAGCTTCCGCCGCTCGAAATCCTGCATGCAAACCCCCAGTCCGCTTCTGCCGCGTCTTCGGACAAGGAGCTGGAACAGACCGCCGAGTCGCTGCAGTCCACGCTGCTTGAGTTTGGCCGTAGCGCTCGCGTCGTCGGCTGGATTGCCGGCCCCACGGTGACGACTTTTAAGCTGCAGCCCGGCGAGGGCGAGCGCGTGAGCAAGATTTCGAGCCTTGAGGACGACATTGCGCTTTCGCTTGCTGCTCAGTCCGTGCGTATCTTTGCGCCGATTCCCGGCACCTCGCTCGTGGGTATCGAGATCCCCAATCGAAAGCGTCAGAACGTCAACTTGGGCGACGTGCTGCCTTATGTTAAAGGCGGTCCGCTCGAGCTTGCCATCGGCCGCGATGCAGAGGGCACGCCGGTCGTCGCTGACCTTGCCAAGATGCCCCACCTGCTGATCGCCGGTACCACGGGTTCCGGTAAGTCGGTCATGATCAACTCCATCATCACGACCCTGCTCATGCGCGCGCTCCCCGAGGACGTTCGCTTGATCATGGTCGACCCCAAGCGCGTCGAGCTCGCAGGCTATAACGGCCTGCCGCATCTTTACGTGCCCGTGGTGACCGAGCCCAAGCAGGCCGCGAGCGCCTTGCAGTGGGCGGTATCCGAAATGGAGCGCCGCCTGAAGGTCTTCGAGCGCCTGAACGTGCGCAAGATCTCGACCTATAACGAAAAGCAGGCCGCCGGCGAGTTTGAGCATTACGATAACCCGCCGCAAAAGATGCCCTACCTGGTCATCATCATCGACGAGCTTTCGGACCTGATGATGGTTGCCGGCAAGGACGTCGAGGCATCGATTGTGCGTATCGCCCAGCTGGGCCGTGCCGCCGGTATCCACCTTATCGTGGCGACTCAGCGTCCGAGCTCCAACGTGGTGACGGGTCTCATCAAGGCAAACATTACCAACCGCATCGCCTTCAACGTCGCAACGGGCATCGACTCCCGCGTCATCATCGACCAGATGGGTGCCGAAAAGCTCACCGGCTTGGGTGACATGCTGTTCTCAAAGGTCGACTGGGGCAAGCCCCGCCGTATCCAGGGCTGCTTTGTTTCGGATGACGAGATCAACGAGATTGTCGAGTTCGTCAAGTCGCAAAGCGAGCCCGACTACCATGAGGAGATCCTGTCGGCTGTGGCACCTGCCTCCATGTCCATGGCAGGTGGCGGCGGCATTGTTCGCACCGGCGTTGCCGAGCCTCAGGACGACGATCCGCTTATCTGGGAAGCCGCCCATATTGTGGTGGAATCGCAGCTGGGCTCCACATCTGGCCTGCAGCGCCGCCTGAAGGTTGGTTATGCGCGCGCCGGGCGTATTATGGACATGCTGGAAGAAAAGGGTGTCGTCGGACCGCCCGACGGTTCCAAGCCGCGCGAGGTCCTGCTGGATGAAGAAGGCCTTGCCGCGCTGGAATCCGTCGACGCCGAGATGGCACGTGAAGATCGTGAGTTTGGAGGATTCTGATGGCTGCACGCTTTGGTGACATGCTGCTCGAGCAGCGTCGCCGAATGGGCCTTTCCATTCAGCAGGTCGCCAACACCATCAAAATCAGGCCGCAGATCATCGAGTTTTTCGAGAATGGCAATTTTGCATCGATGCCTCCGCGCGGCTATGCGCAGGGCATGATTTCGAGCTATGCGCGCTTTTTGGGCCTCAATCCGCGGGAGGTCGTCAACGCTTATTTTGACGATTTGATGGCATATGAGCGCGAGACGTCGCAGCAGGGCGGTCGTTTTCAGGACGCCGCCGGCTACGTCAATTCGCGTTCCTCGGTCGACAACGGCCGCTTCCTGATGGTTCAGGGCGGGCGTTCGACGCGTTATGGCCAGCGCCCTCAGCAGGCTGGCTATGTTACCGAAACGGGCTCGAGCGAGGAGATTCGTTCCCAGCGCGATCGCTTTCGCAGCACGCCGGCGCCCGAGGAGCGCGCACTCCCCGCTGCCCGCGGTGTCGCACGAGACCCTCGTGCCGGCTACGGGGATGGTGGTTATTCCGATCGCGGGTACCGCGGCGTTTCTTCCGGTCGTCCGCGCGGCGGCTATGCAGACGCCGATACTACGCAGGTGACGCCTCGCCTTCGATCTCAGTCACGGCCTTATAGCCAGCGCTCCTCAGCGCCTCGCTCGGGTCAGCGCAACTACCAGGGTCGCGGCGAGCTCGCCCCCCGCTCAGGCCAGCGCAATATGCAGCGCCAGGGCAGCTATCGTGGACGTTCCGACAATAACCGCGGTCGCATGCCCCAAGGCACTGGTCGCGGTGGTTCCAATCGTGGACGCGGCGGTGGTCGTGCTCCCCAGAACAACAGTCTCGACCCTCGTATCGTTTACGCCGGTATCGGTGCCGTGGCGCTGCTGCTGATCGTGCTCATCGTGGTGCTCCTGCGTGGCTGCGGCTCCTCGGCGCCCGAGTCGACGCCCGAGACGCCCGTTGCCACCAAGACAACGACTAAGAAGTCTTCCAAGAAGACCGAATCCGTCGATGAGGATACCGATGAGACGACGGATGAGTCGACCGATTCGGACGCCGCCAAGATGACGGCCAAGAAGGAGGAGAACGAGGTCACAAAGGTCAAGATCTCCGTTGCCAAGGGCAAGACTGCTTGGATTGAAGTCAAGGTTGATGGCAAGTCTGTCTATGGCGCCCAGGCGACCGGTCCCTTTGAGCAGGAATACACGCCCGAGTCCTCGATTGAGATCACCACGTCCAAGCCTTCCGATGTCACCGTTACCAAGAACGGCGAAAAGGTCCGCTACGACACTAAGACGTCGGGCGTGGCACGCGTGACGATTACCGTTCCCAAGAAGGAGACGACCGAGTCCAAGGACGGCGAGAGCTCCGACGGCACCGATGGCACCGAAAGTACCGACGGAACTGATGGAACCGATGCCCAGTCCACGGACGGCACCGATACCGCCACCGACGGGCAGACTACGCCCTATTCAGACGACTATTCGTACGACAGCTACTAAGCCGCTCGTAAGCGAAAGGATTAACCATGGCTAAAGATTCCAGCTTCGACGTCGTGTCCGAGGTCAATATGCAGGAGGTCGACAATGCCTTCCAGCAGACCACGCGCGAGATTTCCCAGCGCTATGACCTGAAGGACTCCGGCGCCACCATCGAGCTTTCGAAGGGCGACAAGCTTTTTACGATCAACGCCCCGGCCGACTTTGTCTCCAAGCAGATCATCGACGTCCTGAGCTCCAAGCTCATCAAGCGCGGCATCGATCTTAAGGCCGTGTCCTGGGATGCGCCCCAGGCTGCATCGGGCGGTACCGTGCGCGTGCTCGGTCATATCGTCGAGGGTATCGACCAGACGACTGCCAAGAAGATCAATAAGGACATTAAGGATCAGAAGCTCAAGGTCAAGGTGACGATTGAGGCTGACAAACTGCGTGTTTCCTCTGCTTCCAAGGATGCGCTGCAGACCGTGATCCAGTTCCTGCGCGACCAGGACTACGGTCAGCCGCTGCAGTTCACCAACTACCGCTAATTCATTCGAAAGGACTGCTCTCCAACATGGATACTCCGTTGGGCTCCGTACTCTATATCACCCTCGGGTGCGCCAAGAACGAGGTCGATACCGACCGTATGCGTTCGCTGCTGACCGCTGCGGGCTACGAGGAGGCATTCGATCCGCAGGATGCCGATATCGCCATCGTCAATACGTGCTCGTTCCTTGCCTCTGCAACGTCCGAGAGCATCGAGACCACGCTCGAGCTTGCCAACGAGGTGCAGGACGGCGTTCGTTCCTGCCCGATCGTCATGTGCGGCTGCGTGCCGTCACGCTACGGCGACGACTTGCCTGACGAGCTGCCCGAGGTCGCGGCCTTTGTGAAGGCCGACGAGGAAGACGGCATCGTGGCGGTCATCGATGACGTTCTGGGTGTCGAGCGCGAGATTGCCGCCTATATTCCGCAGGTCAAGCGCACCGTCGAGGGCGCTGTCGCCTACGTCAAGATCTCCGATGGCTGCAACCGCTTCTGTAGCTTCTGCATGATCCCGTATATCCGCGGTCGTTATCACTCGCGCAATGCCGAGAGCATTATCTCCGAGGTGCGCGACCTGGTCGCCGGTGGCGTGCGCGAGATCGTTTTGATCGGTCAGGACACGGGCATCTGGGGTACCGACTTTGCCGATGAGGACCTCGCCGAGGGCTCGCCGCGCAATCTGGCGCAGCTGTTGCAGGCCGTTGCTGAGGCGGTGCGTCCTCATAACGTGTGGGTCCGCGTACTCTACCTGCAGCCCGAGGGCATGACCGACGAGCTTATCGAGACCATCCGCGATACGCCCGAGGTGCTGCCCTATATCGATATCCCCGTGCAGCACTGCGACGCGCGCATCCTCAAGGCCATGCGCCGCTCCGGTTCGCGCCAGGAGCTCGAGGACCTGTTCCGTGACCTGCGCGAGCGTATCCCCGGTATCGTGATCCGCTCTACGGCCATGGTCGGCTTCCCGACCGAGACCGACGACGAGTTCCGCGATCTTATTGACTTTATGGACACAGTCGGCTTTGATTACACGAGCGTCTTTGCCTACTCGCGTGAGGAGGGCAGCCTGGCCGCCAAGATGGAAGGTCAGGTTAACGAAGAGGTTAAGCTCGAGCGCGCCCAGGAAGCCATGGATCTGGCCGAGTCGCTCGGCTTTGCCGCCACGGCGGCCCATGTGGGCGAGCGCGCCCAGGTGATTGTCGACGGCATCGAGGAGACCGAGGACGGTGCCGAGCTCATCGGACATGCCTGGTTCCAGGCGCCCGATTCCGATGGTGCGGTGCATCTGGATGCCAGCGAGGCGTCTGTGGGCGATATTCTGACGGTCGAGTTTACCGATAGCTTCTGCTACGAGCTTATCGGTCATGTTGTGGAGTAGGAGAGCTTCGTGGCTAACGAGAGCAATAAGGAACTGACGAGTGTTTGGACGCCCGCCAACATCGTGACGTGCGTGCGCATCGTCTTTATTCCGGTGTTCATGATCGTGTCGGCGCTGTCTCACGTAGGCGTTACCGGTACGGATTTGAGCACCTTCGACGGCCCGCTCGCCGCCGCCGCCTTTATTCTGTACGTCATCCTGTCGTGCACCGATAAGGTTGATGGCTACCTGGCTCGTTCACGCAACGAGATCACCGACTTCGGTAAGTTCTTGGATCCCATCGCCGATAAGTTGCTCGTGTTCTCGGCGCTGCTGCTGTTCTTGGATTTTGGTACCGTAACCGTGTGGTCGGTGTTCATCATCCTGTTCCGCGAGCTGCTGGTGAGCGCCCTGCGCATGGTCGCGAGTGCGGCCGGTGTGGTCGTTGCGGCCGATAAGCTCGGCAAGTACAAGACGGCGACTACGATGGTTTCCATCTGCGGCTATCTGTGCGTCTTTGCGTTGTCTGGCCTTAACCTGGCCCCGGTGGCGCTGACACTCGGTATCTATGGCGTCTCACGCTTCCTGTATGCCGTGGCCGTTATCCTGACCGTTATCTCGGGCGCTCAATACTTCTGGAACTGCCGCAAGATTGTCTTTTCGGTCTAGGTCCTGGTAGGCATGACGGAATCATTTGAGCAGATTGCCGCGCACAATGAAGAGCTTGCACGCGATATTGTCGAGCGTGCAAGCGTTCGTGGTGTGACGGTTTCGACGGCTGAATCTCTGACAGCGGGCATGATCGCCTCGACGATCGCCGATATCCCCGGTGCCTCGGCGGTGCTGCGCGGCGGTGCGGTGACGTACTGCGACGAGATTAAGCATCGCGTGCTCGGCGTTGAGCAAGAGACGCTCGACCGCTATACCGCGGTGTCGTATCAGACGGCGCGCGAGATGGCTACCGGTTCGCTGGAGCTGTACCAGAGCGATATTGCCGTGAGCGCGACGGGCTATGCCGGCCCTGGTGGTGGGACCGAGGACGATCCAGCTGGCACTTTTTATATTGGCTGGGCGTATCGCTCGGCCGATGGGGGAGTGCCGGTCGTGGACTCCATTCGTTGTCACTATGAGGGCGATCGTTCGTGTGTCCGTGCCCATGCGGTCGTGGAGGCATTGGGTCGCATTGTCTGCGTGCTCGATTCTATGGAATAGACGTGTTTTAAGGGGCCTTCGGGCCCCTTAATTGTGGAGATAGGGACCTCTGGCGAATTTGCTTTTTGTGCAGGTGGTTGGCGTATCCTTCCCCGTCATGCCTTGCTTGGTTCGCCTGCGGTCAAGTTTTTGGTCAGTGTTTGGTCGGCGTTTGGTTGGGTTTTGGAAAGGTCGGCTGCATATGATTTATCTGAACGGTTGACCACGAACAGCCGTTCGTTTATTATCGATGCAGGTTGTTAAGAGGAGGGCTATTCATGGCCAAGAATTCAGGTCCTGTACGTACCGTTCATGCTCGCACGACGGGTAAAGAGCGCGATGAGATGATCGCCACCACCAAGGCCGAGATCGAGAAGAAATTCGGCCAGGGTTCCATCATGAGGTACGGCGACGGTGGTCCCGAGCTCGAGGTCGAGGCCATTCCCACGGGCGCCCTGGCCCTCGATGCCGCTCTGGGCATCGGCGGCGTGCCGCGCGGCCGTATCGTCGAGATTTACGGCCCCGAGTCCTCCGGTAAGACAACGCTTTCACTCGAGATTTTGGCAGAGGCCCAGGCTATGGGCGGCGTCGTGGCATTTATTGATGCCGAGCACGCGCTCGATCCCACGTATGCCGCGCGTATCGGCGTGGACATCGATGAGGTCCTCATTTCCCAGCCCGATACGGGCGAGCAGGCGCTCGAGA
>CABUMZ010000074.1 GCA_902492825.1 uncultured Collinsella sp. | reverse complement strand
GTCTTTTTGGTGTACATGGCCGGCATTTACAAGCTCAACGGCGAGGCGGTTGCGAATTCCATGGTGAGCGTCGCCGCCGGCAAGGTGACGGTCGACTGGGTGACGATCTTCTTCCGCGGCATCCTGTGCAACATCTTTGTGTGCCTGGCCGTGTGGATCGGTACCGCCGGCAAGACCGTAGTCGATAAGGTTGTGGGCATTCTGCTGCCCATCGCTGCCTTTGTGGCCTGCGGTTTTGAGCACTGCGTCGCCAACATGTACTTTTTGCCTATGGGCGCCGTGATGCATGCATGCGGCTATGGTGCCGACGTTGCCGGCGCCGATGCCCTCAACGCTGCGGGCATTGCGTTTAACTTGTCCGCCGCCACGCTGGGCAACATCGTGGGCGGCGCGGTTCTGATCGCGCTCGGCTACTGGTTTATCTACGCTAAGAAGTCCGAGGCGTAAGGTACCGTCTGTTTGATGTTGGGCCTCCCGCGGGGCGTTGCCGTGCGGGAGGCTTTTTGGGTCTGGGGCTCGTTGCCGTGCTTTTGGCCTGTTGTGTTTGGCTGATGAAAGGGGTAATCGAGATGGCATCTGCTGTGAAGCGCGACGGTCGCGCCGTGGTGACCACATGCGGGGGATGCTATGCCGATTGCGCCTTTGCGGCACGCGTTGAGGGCGGTCGCGTGGTGGCCGAGCTGCCGGTGCCGGGGCATCCGTGCGCGGCGCGTGCCCTCTGCGCCCGCGGACGGCATCGCCTGGCAATGCCGTTTGACGAGCGTGACCGCATTGTGCACCCCATGCGACGCCGCCGGGATGGCTCGGGGTTTGATGCGATTACCTGGGACGAGGCGTTCGCGCAGATTGCCGAGCGTCTTTTGGGGATTGTTGACGAGTGCGGGCCTCGTGCACTGGGCATGACGCTCGGCGTGCCCTCGTTCGACCGCTACTGGGCGTATCGTTTTATGCATGCGCTGGGCTCGCCCAACGTATACGGTGCCGATGGCGCCTGCGAGGTAAGCCGACTTACCGGTTGGGAGCACAGCCTGGGCTATAGTCCCGCCTCCGACCTGGCGCATACCGATTGCATCATGTATCTGGGGCGTTCCATCGTCGATTCGTCGACGATGGGGGCTGTCGATGCGCTCAACGATGCACGCCGGCGCGGGGCGAAGATCATCGTGGTCGACCCCCGGCGCAGCGGCTCCGCCGCGCTTGCCGATCGCTGGCTGCGCGTACGTCCTGGATGCGATCTGGCGTTGCTGCTGGGTATCGCACATGTGCTGGTAGCCGAGGACCTGTACGATCACGAGTTCGTGGACCGCTACGCCACAGGCTTTGACGAGCTGGCGCAGGCGGCCAGTGCTTGGACACCCGAGTGGGCCGAATCGATGTGCGACGTGCCGGCCGCAGAGATTGTCGCCACGGCGCGCGATCTCGCTGCCGCCGCGCCTGCCGCTGTGGTGGATGCGGGTTTTCATGGTGGCATCGGCATCGCGTATGCCAATAGCACCCAGACCGCACGCGCTATCTGCTTGGTCGATGTGCTGCTGGGCTGTATTGGACATGCGGGTGGCGCGCTCAATCCGCCCACACCGCTTTCACTGGGCGACCTCGATCCCACTCACTTTGCGACGCCGCCGGTGCCGCGCGAGCCCAAGCTGGGGTCCGAGCGCTATCCACTGGTCGATCCGGTGCGCGGACTGTGCACGACCATCGGTCAGTCGATTCTTGCCGGCGATTTGCGTGGGCTCATCGTCTATGCCAGTAACCCCGGTGCGGGCTATGGCAATGCACAGGCTTGGTTGGGTATTTTGCAGCAGCTCGACTTGCTTGTGACGATTGATGTTCGTTGGTCCGAGACGGCGCGTGCTTCTGGCTTCGTGCTGCCCGACGTGACGTATCTGGAGGCCGACCGCGGTGTGGGCACGGTCGTGGGCGTCAACGATTCGCGCGTGTTCTACCGCAACGCCGTGCTGCCCGTGCAGCATGACGGCACACGTCCCGGTCGGGAGATTTTTGCCGGTCTGGCGCAGGCGTGTGGCGTGGGCGAGTATTTCCAGTTTACGTCTGACGATCTGACGGCTGCCCAGGTGGCGCCTTTTGGGATCGATCTGGACGAGCTCAAGGAGCGCGGCTGGGCCGATACGGGCGTGGCGCTGCCGTCGCGCACGGGTGAGCCGGTGATTCCGCTTGCCGGCGGCAAAATTGCGCTGGCAAGCGACGTATGGGAACGAGTCGGCATGGGTCGTGTGCCCAACTGGATTGCGCCCATGGTGGAGCCCGGCCCGGGGATGTTTCGCCTCATTAGTGGCAACCGTCCCTTTGAGTCGCACACCTCGCGCAGGCTTGCGGCTCAAGGTGCCGCCGAGGCTGGATCGGACCTGGATGCCGTGCAGATGAATGCCGATGCTGCTGCGCACATGGGCATCGCCGACGGCGAGATCGTCGAGCTCGTGAGCGATATGGGCCGCGACCGCGTGCGCGTGGAGACGACGCCCTATCTTCATCCGGCGTGCATCTTCACCTCGGCCGCTCCCGGCGGACGCGCATTTGGTGCTGAGAGTGGTGGCCGGCAGGCCCTGGGCGTCGGTCCGCTCGACCACACGCCGCTGCGCTGGGACCCGTTGACGGGTGCCGCGCTCACCCAAGAAAACGCCGTTCGCGTGGAAAAGATCGCGGCGCGCGAGGATAATAACGAGTAATTGACTCAGCTGATGTATTCGACTGATCCACGTTTCGTTTGAAAGGCCGCACATGAGCGATAGCCAGAACATGTCCGATGAGGTACGCGCCCGCCTTCGCGCTATTCCTTCCGTCAACGAGCTGCTTGCCGAGTGGCCGGTGGTGAAGGCGGCGGGGGAGACCTGCGACGCGGTGGTCCATGCTGCCGTGACGGCCGAGCTCGACGAGGAGCGCGCTGCGATTCGTGCCGGTGCCGCCCCGCGTTCCAAGCGCGACCTGGCCTCGGCGATCGAGTGGCGTGCGCATCGCTCTGCGCTGCCGAGCCTGCGCCCAGCAGTTAATGCCACGGGTGTGGTCATCCATACCAACTTGGGCCGCGCCCCGCTCGCGGAGTCGGTCGCCAAGGCCGTGGCCGAGGTTGCGCGCGGGTACAGCACGCTCGAGTACAGTGTGGACACTTGTTCGCGCGGGTCGCGCAAGGAGCACGCCGCGCAGCTGATCCGCTCGCTCACCGGTGCCGAGGACGCGCTCGTGGTCAACAACAACGCCGCCGCGGTACTGCTGGTGCTGGCGACCCATGCCACAGACAAGGAGGTTATCGTCAGCCGCGGCGAGCTTGTCGAGATCGGCGGCAGCTTCCGCATCCCCGATGTCATGGCGGCTTCGGGCGCCAAACTCGTCGAGGTCGGCGCCACCAACCGCACGCATTTGGACGACTATGAGCGCGCCATCACGCCCGATACGGCGATGATCCTCAAGGTCCATCCTTCCAACTATCGCATCGAGGGCTTTCACGAGGAGGTGGGCTCTCGGGAGCTTGCCGCTCTGGCCCACAAGCATGGCCTGCTGTTCTACGAGGACCAGGGGTCGGGCGCGCTGTTGCCCGACGACATCTTGGTGCGCGGCGGCGAAGAAACCACGCCGGCTTCGGTTTTGGCAGGGCTCGATATCGTGTCGTGCTCGGGCGATAAACTGCTCGGTGCCGCACAAGCGGGCATTATCATGGGCCGTCGCAATCTGGTCCAGGCCTGTGGGTCACATCCGCTTATGCGCGCCCTGCGCCCGGGCAAGCTCGCGCTGACGGCGCTCGAGGCCACGCTGCGTATCTACATGGACGGCGCCGATGTTGCCCATCGCGATATTCCGGTGCTCAGCATGCTTACGCTGCCGCAGGCCCATTTGGAGCGACGTGCCCGCAAGCTGCGCGATCGTATGGTCGCCGGGCTCGATAAGGCTGGCTACCCGTGTGCCGTTCAGGTGGAGATCGTCGAGGAATCGTCGACCCCTGGTGGCGGCTCGCTGCCTACCGTGGAGCTGCCCACCATGTGCGTTGCCGTGCGCCTTGTTGACGCACGCCTGACGGTCGATGCGCTCAAGCGCTCGCTTGTTCAGGACTTTGACACGCCGGTCGTCACGCGAACCTCGCACGATCGCATTTTGTTTGACGTGCGCACGCTCGTGGGTGACCGCGATATCGAGACGGCGGCAACGACGCTCGTCGCGTGCGTTAAGAAGGCGATTGCTCGATGAGTGAGGTTCAGGCGTTGGTGGAGTGTCCCGTTATCGTTGGCACGGCGGGCCACGTCGACCACGGCAAGTCGGCACTGATCGAGGCACTGACCGGCAAGAATCCCGATCGCCTTGAGGTCGAGCGTCGTCGCGGCATGACGGTGGAGCTTGGCTTTGGCGAGCTGGCGCTGCCGAGTGGCAAGATCATCGGCCTGGTCGACGTGCCGGGCCACGCGCATTACCTGCGCGCCATGGTGCAGGGTGCGACGGGCATCGACGTTGCCGTGCTGGTGGTTTCGGCCGTCGAGGGCGTGATGCCGCAGACCCGCGAGCACGTGCACGTGCTGGAGATGCTGGGCGTCACGCATATGGTGGTGGCGCTGACGATGTGCGACCTTGCCGATGCCGAGATGACCGAGCTTGCCGAGCTCGATGTCGATGACTTTTTGTCGGGTACCGTGTTTGCGGGCGCGCCGATTGTCCCCGTGTCGTCTAAGACGGGCGAGGGGCTCGACAGGCTGCTTGCGGTGCTCGACGAGCAGGTAAGTCCCTGCTGGGATGCCTGCCGCGACCGTGCCGAGCGCACCGATGCCGCGCCGCGCCTGCCGATTGACCGCTGCTTTACGATCAAGGGCGTAGGCACCGTCGTGACGGGAACGCTGCACGATGCGCCGGTTGCGGTGGGCGACGAGCTGATGGCTTTGCCGTCGCGTACGGTCTGTCGCGTGCGCGGGATTCAGGTGCATGGCGATACGCCGCGCGCGCTGCCTGGTCAGCGTGTGGCGCTCAACCTAGTTGGTGACGGTGTCGCGGCGCTTGACCGTGGCGAGATGCTGGGCGTGGCGGACCGCTTTGGCCAGACGTTGCGCTTTATGATGACGTTCACCTACCTGGGCCGCGAGGGCACCAAGCCGCGCGTGCTCGAGTCGGGCGCGCGTGTGCATGTGATGGCCGGCACGGCCGAGGTCGTCGGCCGCATCATGCTTTTGGAGGGCGAGGCCCCCATGGCGGTGGGCGAGACCCGTACCGTGCAGGTGCGCCTGGAGGAGCCGCTGCCGCTGTGTGCCGGAGACCATGCCGTGGTGCTGTCGTATTCGCCCGTTATGCTCATCGGCGGCGGGCGCGTGCTGCTTTCGCGCTGCCGTCGTTCGCGCGAGCTTGCCGAAGGAGAGCGTGCGCTGTATGTGGCGCTTGAGGCCGGCGATATCGCGGGCGGTGTGGGCGCTTGGCTGGCGCTGCAGACGCTGCCGGTTACGACGGTTGATGTTGCCGAGGCTTTGGATCTTCGTGTTGGCGAGGCCGATGCCGCACTGCGCGGATTGGTGGCGCAGGGCTCCGTTCGCAAGCTTGCCGCGGGCGATGCGGGCCTCTTGGCGGACGCCGTGGTGCTCGACGCCGCGATGGATGCACTGGCGGCGACCCTGTCAGCCATGCACGCGGCGGCTCCCAAGGAGACGGGCTTTACGCCCGGCGCCGTTGCCCATGCTGCGTGGCCTGCCGCTGATGAAGGCGTTGCCGCGTCTCTGATTGCCGAGGGCTGCTCGCGTGGCGTGTGCGCCGCCGAGGGCGCCGAGGTGTTCGACCCGCACTCCGCTGCCGCCGCGGCGCGTGTGGTGCGCGAGGCCTGCGAACGTATCGTTGCCTTGCTGGACGAAGCCGGCCTGGATGCACCGACGTTGCCCGAGGTGGGCGAACAGCTGCAGCTCGGCCGCGACACCATGACGCGTGCCCTGCGCGAGCTTTCGCTTAAACGCGCGATCGTTAAGGTCGAGCACGACGTTGCCCTGTCCGCTGCCGCCGAGGCCCATGCGCGTGAGCTCGTCGCCGCCGCCGTTGAGGCAGCCGGCGGCGCTGCCACCACGAGCGTGCTGCGCGAGGCCCTGGGCGTGTCGCGTAAACGTGCCATCAGTATCTTGGAGCACCTGGATGCCGTGCGCTTTACGGTGCTCGACAAGGATGCCGGCGGCCTGAGGTCCCTGCGCTAGATTGGCTGCTCGGTTTGGTAAAATACCGCCGCACTTGGGAACGGATGGGCTCCGGTGGGCTCCGCGGTCCTCAAAACCGTTGCGAGGCGTGCAAAACGTCTTGGATGTGTTCGATTCACATACGTTCCCGCCATACGCTACCAGCGCTTTTGTGCTCGCGGTCTTGCTGCGTGCCGCAAGGGCGCTGTTTTGTTTTTGTGCGGGTCCGCCGTGTCGTCCGCCTTGTCGCCTACGGTATTTGCCCCGTGCGCTGGGTTTAGAACGCGCCGATGGAGGTGTTTTGCCGTATGACTACCGTAAGACGTGCCGATCTTTCTTGTGTCGTCCAAGCGGGTGGGCTGTCCTCGCGCATGGGCTGCGATAAGGCTCGCATGGCGTTTTGCGGTGAGCCGCTCATCGAACGCGTGCTGGGTCGGCTGGCGCCAGTTGCCGGCGAGTTGGTCGTGACGACTTCGCGTCCCAGCGAGCTTGCCTACCTTGAGGAGCGCGCGTTTGGCGGCCTGGTGCCGCGAATAGTGTCGGACCTTGAGGGGCCGGCGGGCGCCATGCGCGGCATCGCGAGTTCGCTGACTGCGGCCCGGCTGCCTCTCGTTGCTATCGTCGCCTGTGATATGCCGTTTGTCTCTTCGGAGCTAATCGGTGCCCTTGCTGGCTGTGTTGAGGCCGAGGCGCTCGACGTGTGCGTGCCGCGCGAGGAGCGGGGAATTGAGCCGCTTTGCGCCGTCTGGCGCCGTGACGCGTGTGCGCCGGTCGCCCAAGAGCTGCTCGCCTGCGACCGTCAGCGCATTCGCTGCCTGATTAATCGCGTTCAGGCTGGTTATATGGATGAGCCGCAGATCGTTAAGGTCGCAGGCTCGACGCTCTGCTTCGAGAACGTCAATACGCCCGAGGAGTTTGCGGCGGCCGAGTTGCTCGCCTAGACGATTGGAGTTGCCATGTCTCACGATATTTGTCCCGACACGGGAGAACCTTGCACTTGCGACGGGTCCGAACCCTGTACCTGCGGTTGCAGTGGCTGTGGACATACTGCGGAAGAGGAAGCGGCCGCCGCGGCGTATCGCGATGCACACCGCGAAGGCCCGTCCGGTGATGCTCTCGACCATGAACGCAAGATCATCGTTTCGTTCGATAGCACCTTCGATGTGATGGAATGCGAGCAGCTGTGCCTTGCCGCCGGTGTGCCCGGGCGCATCATGCCGCTGCCCGGCTCCATCACCGCCGGCTGCGGGCTGTGCTGGGCCATGCCGTTCTCGGGCGATGCACTCGCCGCCTTCCGCGCTGCCACCGAAGGCCGCATAACCCCCGCCGACTACCATCAGCTCGTCCTCTAACCGCCAACATCACCACAAAGGTGCCTGTCCCCAATGTGGTGGTTTGGAACATGTGGACGAAACAGGTTTGAAACACGGGTTTTGTGCGTCGGGCGCTCAAAAACGCTTCTACCTGCATCGTAATCAAAACGAAACATCCGCTCGTCGGCTTATGCGAAACTTTGCCGCAACAGTGCGATATTATCCATACTCGATAAAGCTCGCGGCGCATAGGGCGCCTCGAACGACACTTTTCTTTTCCATCAATTGGAGGAAGCATGAGCTACACGCAGAAAGTTCTCGACGAGCTCAAGGCCCGCTATCCCGAGCAGCCTGAGTTCATCCAGGCCGCGACCGAGATCCTCGGCACCATCCAGCCGGCGCTCGACGCCCACCCCGAGTACGAGGAGGCCGCCCTGCTGGAGCGCCTCGTCGAGCCCGAGCGCATCGTCATGTTCCGTGTTCCCTGGGTCGACGACCAGGGCAAGGTTCAGGTCAACCGCGGCTATCGCGTCGAGTTCAACTCTGCCATTGGACCCTACAAGGGCGGTCTGCGCTTTAACCCGACGGTCACCCTGGGTATGCTCAAGTTCCTGGGCCTGGAGCAGATCCTCAAGAACAGCCTGACCACCCTTCCCATGGGCGGCGGCAAGGGCGGCTCCGACTTTGACCCCAAGGGCAAGTCCAACAACGAGATCATGCACTTCTGCCAGTCCTTCATGACCGAGCTCTACCGCCACATCGGCCCCAACACCGACGTTCCTGCCGGCGACCTGGGCGTTGGCGGCCGCGAGGTTGCCTACCTGTTCGGTCAGTACAAGCGCCTGACCAACGAGTGGACCGGCGTCCTCACCGGCAAGGGCCTCTCCTTTGGCGGCTCGCTCGCCCGTACCGAGGCCACCGGTTACGGCCTGGCCTACTTTGTGGACGAGTACCTTAAGAGCCGCGGCGACTCCTTCGAGGGCAAGAACGTCGTCGTTCACGGTTCCGGTAACGTCGCTATCTACGCGGTCCAGAAGGTCGCCCAGCTCGGCGGCAAGGTACTGGCCTGCTCCGACACCCACGGCTGGGTCGAGGATCCCGATGGCATCGACTACACCGTGCTCGAGCATGTCTACAACAAGAAGCGCTCCGGCCACGACAAGGGCGTTACGCTCGCCATGTACGTCGACGAGAAGCCCAACGCCGTGTGGCACGAGGGCGACGGCCGCGGCGTGTGGCAGCTGCCCTGCGACATCGCGCTGCCCTGCGCTCGCGAGAACACGCTGCTGCTCGAGGACGCCCAGGCGCTCGTCGCCAACGGCTGCAAGGTGGTCGGCGAGGGCGCGAACATGCCCACGACCATCGAGGCTACGACCTACTTCCAGGAGAACGGCGTCGCCTTTATGCCCGGTAAGGCTGCCAACGCCGGCGGCGTGCTTGTGTCCGGCCTGGAGATGAGCCAGAATGCTGAGCACCTGTCCTGGACCTTCGAGGAGGTCGACGGCAAGCTCGAGCAGCTCATGCGCGGCATGTTCCACAACGTGGACGACACCGCCAAGGAGTACGGCCAGGAGGGCAACTTTGTCATGGGTGCCAACATCGCCGGCTTCCTGAAGGTCGCCGACGCTATGCTCGCCCAGGGCGTCTGCTAAATCTTCGCTCGACATAGCATGTGATGAGGCTCCCAGCTATCTGGCTGGGAGCCTTTTCTATTCCGGAGGACTCCTCATAACTTGCGGTGATATACGGACTGTTTTGCGTTCCAGAACGGCTAATCAGTCCGTATATCACCGCAAGTTATGGATGGGTGGGTGGATTTTGTCCTAAAACGGTGTGCGGCCCCTCGTTTGGTACACTTAAAAGTACTGGACAAGTGGAGAGATGGGGGAGAACGTGCTCAAGTTCGGTACCTACGTCCGTGTTGGAAACGCGGCCGAAGCCTATGAGCTCTTGCAGAAGAACCGCAACAACAAGATTGTGGGCGGCGGCATCTGGATGCGCCTGGGTTCGCGTCGTGTGGTGACGGCGATTGACCTTTCGGCCTGCGGACTCGATCAGATCGAGGAGACCGAGACCGAGTTTCGCATCGGTGCCATGTGCACCCTGCGCCAGCTCGAGCGTCATGCCGGGCTCAACGCGCTTGTCAACCATGTCTTTGAGTTCGCCGTCCACGACATCGTGGGCGTGCAGCTGCGCAATACCGCCACGGTTGGCGGCAGCATCTACGGCCGCTTTGGCTTCTCGGACGTTCTCTCCGCCTTCCTCGCGCT
>CABUMZ010000073.1 GCA_902492825.1 uncultured Collinsella sp. | reverse complement strand
TGGGTGTGAGCCGTCAGGCTGTCAGTAAATGGGAACGCAGCGAGTCCTCACCCGATACCGATAACCTCATTGCGCTCGCCGCGCTGTATGGTGTGTCGCTGGATGAGTTGTTGTATGGGGAAGCGGCTAGTGATGCCGATGGCTCAGAGGACGGCAGCACCGAAACGGTGGATGAGGCTAAAGAGGCCGAAGATTCTGCCGAGCACGCCGATTGTGGCGACAAACCACTTGTCGATATTTCCCTCGCGCGCGGCATCCACGTCATTGATCCCAATAAAGGCGAGGAAGTCCATGTTGGCTGGAACGGCATCCATGTGACAAACGAGCGCAAGGGCGAAGAGGTGCATGTGGGGCCGGACGGCGTGCATGTCGATACGCTTGAGGACGATGGACATAGACGCCATACCAATGACGACGGCACCGTCACCATCGACGGCGAGACGTTCTCCAGCTGGAAGGAAGCACACGACAAGCTCGACCATCATGGCAAGCATTTCCACACCAAGGTCGGACGTACATGGAACAAATTCCCCTTCCCCGCGCTTGTCGCCCTCGCCTATCTGGTGCTCGGCATTGTCTACAGCACATGGGTTACGGGACTCTTCCTCGTCTTTTTGATTCCCGTCTATTACGCACTCGGCGACTTTATCGACCAACGCCACTTATCTAAGCTGATCGATGTCGTCTATTCAGTCAGTGCCGAGGCATGGTTCCTCTACATGTGGCTCTGCCTGGAGCAACCCCATCCCGCATGGGCCATCCTCATCACGATTCCCGTCATAAAGGCGCTCATGCGCTGGTGCCGTAAACAATGGAAGCATCGCGAGCGAGCCTAAACCATCCCAGCCCGACGGCAGCACCCAACTAGTACCCCCGCCCATCCCCCCTAAGTTGCGGTGATATAGTTCCGGTTTTAGCCTTGAGTAGTCGAGTTTAGAAACTATTCCACCGCAACTTACGAATGATCGGAGCGGCTACAGCACAAGCGTCGGCGTTCGTTTGATGGTCCGCCACGAAAAGGGACCATCTACTACGTTCAACTCGATGAGGCCAACCATGATCGCCTTTTTCGAAAATCGACAGGCCTTCTACCTGCACTGATAATTGTTCTCGGGGGAAGCGGGCACTGCGGGGCGCGGCAACGGCGCGCGATTTCCGCGTCGCAGCGCTACCCTGATGCTGAATGCCGGGACGATGACCCACTGACCTGCTGACGCCTCTTCGGCCGTCCTCAAATCCGACCTGTCTCGCCCCGGCATCCGCGTCCCGGAGTCCTGCCATGACCTAATAGGAGCATGAGCGCGGACAATCGGACAAGCCAATTGGATTGTAGCGCTCCCGTCAGTGCAATGTCTGGGAGACCCGGGCGCGGAGCAGGCGGCAGACCGAGGGGAGCGAAAATGGAAGGCGAAACGGTCATCGCGGGCGTCGACACGCACAAGGACGTGCATGTCCTGTGCCTGCTCGACGGCCTCGGGAGGAAGATCCGGAGCGGGAGCTTCAGGGCCGACCCCGAAGGCTACGACAGGCTGGCGGAGGCGATAGGCGACCCGGGCGGCTGCCTGGTCGTCGGCGTCGAGGGCACGGCGTCGTACGGGGCCGGGCTGACGAGGAGGCTCGTGGAGCTCGGGTACAACGTCGTCGAGGTGCTCAGGCCCAAGAGGGACAAGGCGAGGCCCGGCGAGGGGAAGAGCGACCCGCTGGACGCCGAGCGCGCGGCGCGCAAGGCGGCGTCCGGGAAGGGGTGCTCCGTGCCGAAGTCGCAGGACGGCTGGGTCGAGGCGGTACGCCAGCTCTACGTCGCGCGCAGGCTGGCCGTCGCGACGTCCACGTCCTGCGTGGCCTGCGCGAAGTCGATGCTCACGACGGCCCCGGGCGCCCTGAGGGAGCGGTTCAGGGGCCGCGAGCGGCCGAAGGACCTCATGCCGCTGCTCGCGCGCGGGAGGAAGGCGGGCGACGCGCTCGAGGAGAGCGTGCTGGCCTCGCTGCGGTCCGTCGCGGCGGTCTGGAAGGAGGCCCGCAGCCAGGTCGAATCCTGCGACGCGCGCATCCGCGCGCTGCTGGAGGCGAACGCGCCCGCGCTGCTCGGCGTCGAGGGCTGCGGCACGACGACCGCCGCCGCCCTGGTCGTGGCCGCCGGCGACAACCCCGGCAGGCTGAAGGGCGAGGCGGCGTTCTCGATGCTGTGCGGCACCTCGCCGATTCCCGCGTCGAGCGGGAAGACGGAACGGCACAGGCTCAACCGCGGCGGCAACCGGCAGGCGAACTGGGCGCTCTACGAGATCGCGATCAAGCGCATGGCGTACGACGAGAGGACGAAGAGGTACGTGGCGAGGCGAACCTCCGAGGGGAAGTCCCGGAGGGAGGCGATCCGCTGCCTGAAGCGCTACATAGCGCGGGAGGTGTACCGCGTGCTCATGGACCCGAACCCCGACGGCGCCGCGCCGGAAGGGCCCGAGCTCGCGAAGATGCGCAAGGCGATGCGGGTGACTCAGAAGCAGGCCGCAGCGGGGCTCGGCATGTCCGCGGCCGCGCTCGGTCACCTGGAACGGGGGACACGGCGGTCGACGAGACTGGAGAGGATGTACTACGAGCTCCTGTGCGAATTGCAGGGAGCGCTCCCGCAAACCGCCTCTTGACAACTTATAGGAGCGTCGGTTTTATTTTTCGTTTTCCCGGCATGGTTGAGGGTATCCAATTAAACGTAGTAGATAGGCCCGTTTTGTGGCATACGACCCATTCAAGCCCAATCTCAAAGGCTAAAGAGAGCCTCTCATCCATGCCTGCGGGCAAAAGATAGCAAAGCATAGCAAAGCAACAAACGCCGGGTCACCCGTAGGTGCCCGGCGTTTGGCCAGGTAAAACCTGCCAAAATAAACCTGTCCCTTTTTTGCAGGCTACTCGGCACTCTTGAGGGCACCGACCATGTCGATCTTGTTGAGGGTGCGATTGGTAGCGAGGTTGACGATAAACGTAAAGCCAAAGGAAAGCACCACGGCGAGCACGAAGCTTAGCGGCTCGACCTCGACGTCAAAGTACAGCGACGGCATCTGCAGGATGTAGGTAAAGCTCTCGGCCAGCAAGCCGCCTAACGGCACGCCCAGAGCGGCGCCAATCGCCGTGAGGATCAACGTCTCCTTGTTGACGTAGTGGTGCACCTCGCCGCGACGGAAGCCCAGCACCTTAATGGTCGCCAGCTCGCGCTCGCGCTCGGAGATATTCGTGTTGGACAGCGTAAACACCACCACAAACGACAGGCACGCCGCCATAAAGGTCACAAGCACCACGACCGAATTGATGATCGCAAAGTTCGCCTCGTAGTTCTGCCAATGTTCGGCCGTGCTCGAAATCGTAAGCCAACCGTCACTCTTAAGATTCTTGCTAAACGCAATCTGGTCGGCCGACGAACCCTTAAGCAGCACAAAAACGCCGTTAAGGCGTGCACTTCGACCGAACGCGCGCTCATAGGTACTCTGCGTCATATAGAGCGTGTTGCCCAGATAGTTGAGCGAGATGTCGCTGACTTTGACCTTGGCAACATTGAGCGACGAATCCTGGACGTGTGCTGTATCGCCCGGCTGAATCCCCAGCACCAGTTGCGAGCTCTTGCTCAAGTACACGTCCCCGTCACGCAAGGCGAGCGGTTCTTTGGACTCATCCTCCAGGCGCACGTAGTCACCCAAGTCACCCGTGCGGTCGTCGGGAATCACAATGAGCTGTACGGTCTCGCTCTTGCCGCCAAACGTAAAAGTGACGTTGTCGGTCATGATCGGCAGGGTCGAGGTCACGGTCACGTTGGAATCATTGGCCGCACTGCGCTCATCCAATGCCGCGCACGTCTGCGAAAAATCGTCGGGATTGGCGACCGCCAGCAGGTCATAGCGCGTGATATGCCCGTACTGTTTGGGCGAAAGCGCCACCGACGTATCGCGGATGCCCATGCCGCAGATCACGAGCGCCGTGCAGCCGGCGATACCGAAGATGGTCATAAAGGCACGCTTTTTGTAGCGGAACAGGTTACGCGCTGCCACCTTGTTCAAAAAGCCCATGCGGTGCCAGATAAAGCCGATACGCTCAAGCAAGATGCGCGAGCCGGCACGCGGCGCCTTGGGGCGCATGAGCGAAGCCGGCGTCTCGGCCATCTCGTGGCGGCAGGCGATAATCGTGGCGCCCACCACGCCCACGGCAAACAGCGCCACCGATACGATCGACGACACGATATCGTACGAAAGCAGCATCTGGGGCAGTGAGTACATGTCGTCGAACACCGTAAACAGGAACAGCGGCAGGCCCACAAATCCGATGATGTTGCCGAGCACACCGCCGATCAGACACGCCCACAGCGAGTAGTCCACGTATTTGGACAGGATGCGTCCACGTGAATAGCCGAGCGCCTTATACAGGCCGATGAGCGTGCGCTCCTCCTCAACCATACGCGTGGCGGTGGTAAGGCTGATGAGCACGGCGACGATAAAGAAGATGAACGGGAACACCGTGGCGATGGCCTCGATTGAGGAACTATCGCTCTCGACGCTCGAGTAGCTTGCGATATTGCCGCGGTCCTGGATGTACCAGGTGCATTCGCCCAGGTCGGAAAGCTCGGCGCGGGCATCGGCAAACTGCTGGTCGGCGGCGGCGCGGCGCTGGTCCAACTCGGCCTGAGCCTGGACGCGCTCCTCGCTGCCCTCGGCCATACGATCGATGTTGCCCTGTTCAATCCCAAAGAGCATATTCGCCTGGCGCTCGGCCGCATCCAAGCTTGCCGGCGTGTCGACCGTCAACTCCTGAGCGCGCGCCTTCTCACGCTCCTCGCGGATCTTCTCGATATTGCCCTTGACCTCATTGATCTTTGCCGTGTAGGCATCCGAATAGGAGTTGAGGCTCTTGGCTCCCTCGACGATCACGTGGACTGCGGAATAGGAAGAAGATGTCGCGGCATCCTCGCTCACATAGAACTTATAGTCCGCAGCCGAAGCAGCGCGAAAGGCATTGACTGTCGAGTCGGAGCTCACATCAGTGGGATCGAGGACCTCGGCCGTGATGGTGTAATCGCCCGCGGCAAACTGATCCTTGGCGCTTTGGTTCGACGAGCTCGCGTCATTGGCGGCAAAACTCACCGTATCGCCGAGCTTTTTGCCCGAAGCCTTCAGGAACTTCGAAGTCACCGCGACCTCATCGGCACTCTCGGGCAAATCGCCGTTTACGAGCACCGGCTGATCGATGTTCTCCTTGGAGAGACTTTGCACGACCACGCGCTCGCGCGCTGTGCCCACGGCGGTGTAGGCGGTCTCGGTGTAGATACCCTCGGCCGTCTCGACGCCGTCGACCTCTTGGATAGCCGCAAGATCGTCGCGCGTAAGGCCATAGGTCGACTGCACGTTAATGTCATAGACATTCTGCTGGTCAAAGTAGGCATCGACCGAATCGCACAAATCTTCGCAGCCTGCCTTAAGACCGCACATCACGCTCACGCCAAGCGCGGTGATGACCACGATAGACAAGAAGCGCTTAAGACTGCCGCGGATTGTACGGTAGATGCCACGGCGAAAAACCGTCGGCACCATATCGTTTGAGCTCTGAGCGGTGCGGTAGGTCGCAAACTCCCGGTCGCGACCCGCGCGCTCCGTATCGTGGTTTTGGCTGTTTTGGCGGTCCTGGTCCATGGGCGCTACCACTCGATCGTCTCGATAGGCACGGGATTTTGCTGGACCGTCTCGCTCTCCACGCGACCACTCTTAAAGCGGATCAGGCGATCGGCCATGGGCGCGAGCGCGGAGTTGTGCGTGATGATGATGACCGTAATGCCCTGCTTGCGGCAGGTATCCTGCAGCAGCTGCAAGATCTGCTTGCCGGTTTTATAGTCGAGCGCGCCCGTGGGCTCGTCGCATAAAAGAAGCTTGGGGTTCTTGGCCAGTGCGCGGGCAATGGACACGCGCTGCTGCTCGCCGCCCGAAAGCTGCGCGGGGAAGTTGGCGAGGCGCTCGCCCAGGCCAACCTGGCGAAGCGTCTGTTCGGCATCGAGCGAATCGGGGCAGATCTGAGCTGCAAGCTCAACGTTTTCGAGCGCCGTCAGGTTGGGAACCAGATTGTAGAACTGAAAGACAAAGCCGACGTCGGCGCGGCGGTACTCCACAAGCTGCGCCTCGTTGGCAGAGCTCACGTCGCGCCCATCCACCGTCACGGTGCCGGAGGTTACCGTATCCATGCCGCCCAGGATGTTGAGCGCCGTGGTCTTGCCGGCACCCGAGGCGCCCAGGATAATGGCGAGCTCACCGCGCTCAACGGTAAAGCTCGCGCCGTCGAGCGCATGAATGCGGGCATCGCCCTCGCCGTACGCCTTGATGACGTCTTTGAATTCGATATAAGCCATCGATTAATTCCCATCTGGTCGGATAACTCTTTAGTATTACCCATTTCGCACCGACCAAAAAGGGATAGGTTCATTTTGGCAGGTTTTAGAGGCGGACGGTGAAGGTAATCTGATTGCCGTGGCCGCAGACAGAAGCGCTCCCGCCATGGGCCTCGGCGATGGCTCGCACCACGGACAGGCCCACACCCGAGCCGCCTGTCTTGGAGCTGCGCGACACGTCCGCACGATAGAAGCGGTCGAACAATCGGTCCAGGTCACCCTCGGGCAGCTCATCAACAGCATTCGATACGACAAGCTCGGCCAAGCCTTTGCCCGCACCGCGCGAGACGGCACGCAAACTCAACTCAATCACGCTGCCCTCGCTTGCGTAGCGTGTGGCGTTGTCCAGCAGCAGCTCAACAACCTGCGCCACTGCCGCGGCATCGGCATGGGCCCGCACACCGCTCGCGATCGACGTCGACAGCCGCTTTCCGCGCGAAACCGCCACCGATTCAAACGGCGCCGCCGCCTTGTCCACAGTCTCCGAAAGATCGATCGATGTCATAGTAAAGCCCGCCGAGCCCTCGTCCATGCGAGCCAAAAATACCAGACGCTCCGTGAGCGCCGTCAACCGTGCAACCTGCTCGTGAATGCTCTGCGTCCATTCGCTCTCGCCGCTCTCGATTTCCTGCACCTCGTTAGCGGCATCAATCACGGCCAGCGGCGTCTTGATCTCGTGGCTTGCATCGGTAATAAAGCGCTTTTGTTTGCTGTAGCTCTCGACCATCGGCCGAATCACTGCACCCGAGGCGCCCGCCACGATTGCCAGCCCCGCCAGCCAGCCAATGCAACTGATTGCCACGCTCGCGCTCAAAAACGAATGAAAGCTTGCAAGCTCGCGCGAGCAGTCGACGAACACATAGGTTGTCTCGTCGCCCTGAACCGTAACTGTATAGCGGTAGTTACCAGAAAAGCCCGAGGTCCAACCCTTGGAATACAGTCCTGCCGCGATGCGTGCAGCACGCTTGGCGCCCACCGCGGCAATGCGGGCCGTGTTGACATCGGTCACCTGCCCACCGGCAAGTGTCACCGTAAAGTAGCGCGTGTCGAAGGGAGATTCCGCCGTCATGCCTTCAAAATGCCCATCGCGAATGGCCGCCCGGTTACCGGTAGCAACCTTGCCGGCAACCGCATCCTGACCGGGACCGGTCTTAGGCTCGTCTCCCCAATCGATACCGTCCTTGCCCGCCAGGATATAGTCCAGGCGAGCGTCGGCCATCTTGCAGACATGCGAGTAGTTGACGACGTTGATGCCGGCAATAATGAGCGTAAGCACGACGGTCACGGCACCCATGGCAACCAAGATGAACTTGCGACGCAGGCGGCGGCCCATTGCACTGGCAGCATCGGCGCGCCCCGGATTACCCGAGCCCGCGCCCATGCCGAGCTTTGCCGCCATGCGCTTCCACCATGCGCGTGCGCTCACGCCTGCTCGTCCCCTTCGACAACCTCAAGCGAATATCCCTGATTGCGCGACACGCGGATGGCCACGTTGGCACCCAGCGCCGTCAGCTTTTTGCGCAGGTAGGAGATATAGACCCACACCACGTTGGCACCCTCGGGTGCATCCTCGCCCCAAACCTCGAGCATCAGACGCTCGGTAGGCATGCGCGTGCCGGGGTTGCGCATAAAGAGCTCCATAAGCTGAAACTCACGATTGGCCAGATGTTCCTCGCCCAAAGGCCCAACGAGTGTGCACGATGCCGTGTCGAGGCGCACGTTGCCCACGCTGAGCGTCGTGGCGTCAATTGCCGTCGCTGCACGCGTCATGGCACGAATACGCGCAAGCAGCTCCTTAGCGGCAAACGGCTTGGTCAGATAATCGTTGGCACCGGCATCCAGACCCTCGACCTTATCGGACACCTCGCTTTTTGCCGTGAGCATGATGATGGGCAGTCGCTTACCGGCGGCGCGCGTGCGCTTGAGCACCTCAATGCCATCCATGCCGGGCATCATGATGTCCAGAATTGCGGCGTCATAGTCGTTGGCGAGCAGATATTCGAGCGCCGTCAGACCGTCGAGGGCGGTGTCGACCTCGTAGTCGCTATGTTGAAGAATCGCGGTAAGGGCGCGGGAGAGGCCGGGTTCGTCCTCGGCAAGCATCAGCTTCATAGTTGTTCCTTTGGCGCACGGCTATACAGATTTCGATACTGCCGATGATAGCGCACTGCCAGTCGCCTTAGCGCAGCCTTAGCTGCTCAACCTGCGCGTTTTTAAATACGCAGGATAGGGCTTAGCCAAACTTAAGGCACATATGCCGAGCGCTTGGACGCATGCCGGCCCTGAAAGGACGGCGACTCGTTCTTTCAGGGCGTCTTGGCTATGCAAAGTGCTCGAACGTTATTCCTCGTACGCGCCCTCAAGCCGAAGCAGCCACTCCTTGCGATCAAGCCCGCCGGCATATCCGTTAAGCGAGCCGTCGGTGGCAACCACGCGATGGCACGGCACGATAATCGAAATGGGATTGCGTGCAACCGCAGCCCCCACGGCACGTGGGGACACAACAGGAGCCTCGTTTCCCGGCACACGATGTCGAGCCGCAACACGCTGGGCGATCTCACCATACGTAGCGACCTCGCCACGCGGGATAGAAAGCAGCTCAAACCAAACCTCGCGCTGAAACGCCGTACCAATCATATGCAACGGCGGCGTAAACCGAGGCTCCTGCCCCGCAAAATAAGCATTCAGCCACGCCCAAGAACGCTCAAGCACCGAAGAAGCCGCGCCATTTGCCGGACTCACCGACGACATGCCGCCAATACCGGAAACCGCGTCGGCGCCTTCAACATGTTCGGAGTCTTCCCGGAGAAGCGTGGAGCCAAAATGTTCCTGCCCCTCAAACCAAAGCCCCGTCAGACCGCGGCCATCAGCGGCAAGCAAGATTTCGCCCAAAGGCGAGGCAAACGTCGTCGTGACCACCAGCGGCTCCTTTCAAAACTCCGCAACATAATACCGCGAATTGTGCAGACAACCCCGCAGATACGTCTGGGCGGGCTCGCAATTGCTTAAGCGAGGCTGTTTTCCCCAATCAAGCGAAGAAGACGCGGGGCATCGACGCCAGAGCGGTACCTCTATCAGCTGAGCTCTAATACTTTCCCGAGAAGTGAACGAGTAAAATCGAAGCCCCGGAGCATCCACACCTTTAGACCGCAAAACCGCAGGATTCGCGCAACAAAACCGCAGGAAATGGCGGTCAAAATATGCCAATGCTTCGGGGGTCCAAATAAGGTCGTTCACTTCTCGGAAAAGTATTAGACCTCGATTCGCACCAACCCCAAAGTCCCCGCAGGCAGCAGGCGCCGCGGCTGCCGTCACGGCCCCGCAGTCACCCCAGGCAGTAGGCGCGAACGCGCCGCAGCTACCGGCCGCGCCCCACAGTCCCCCAAGGCGGCAGGCGCGAAGCGCCGGGGCCGCCGCCAGAACCAGGGCCCGCAACAGCCACGCGCCCTCACATCAGCCCAGCGGCCCCAACCAACAACGGCCCCATCGCAGGCCGCTTGCAGCAACGTCACCGCAGGCGGGGGTCGCACTACT